>JBEPXL010000652.1:0-2653 GCA_041641935.1 Desulfobacteraceae bacterium
CAACCGCCTTACGCGAGATCTAACCAGCCGGGTGGGGAATGGAACGCCTTATTTTGAGACGTTTGTGCAGATCGGCGGCACCGACCCCACCCCCGGCCCCTCCCCGACACGGGGAGGGGGGAGTTGATTGAAATGTCAGTGAAAAAAATGCACTGCCGCCACAAACTGCCCTGCTGCTGCAAAACAGATCCCCCCCCTCCTTCAGGAGGGGGGCCGGGGGGGTGGTCGGTGGCAGCGTGACCCCACCCCCACGCGGGGAGGGAGGAGAACATTGAAATAAATGGTGAAAAACATGCGACCTTATCTGATCTGCATCGCACTGCTACTCTCCGGCGTTGCCGGATGCGTCAACGCACCGGATGACCAGGGAGGAACTGCCATGCCGGCACATCACACACCCGATGGTTTCAAGAGCCCTTACGCGGATGAAAGCAAGCGGGGTTTTTTCAAATACATGAAAATGCGGCTTTTCGGCGGTGAGGAATTTGCCGATTACGCAGAAGACGCCCACAAGATTCCGGTCACGGAACCGGACCTGGACCGGATTCACCGGCCCGACCCGGATGTGCCCCAGCTCACCTGGATCGGCCATGCCACAGCCCTTGTACAGTACCGGGGGGTGAATATCCTCACCGATCCGGTCTTTTCGGACCGGGCGTCCCCGTTTCCCTTCGGCGGCGCGGAGCGGTTCACCCCGCCGGGCCTGCGGATGGATCAGCTTCCCCCCGTCGATCTGGTGCTGATCTCCCACAATCATTATGATCATCTGGACAAGGATTCGGTTGAACAGATCGGAAGTGATCCGGTCTGGCTGGTTCCGCTGAAGCTCAAATCCTGGTTCACGGACCAGGGCATCGACGGCGAAAAGGTGTTCGAGTTCGACTGGTGGGACGAAGGCACATTCGGCAAAACGGACGTCACCGCCGTGCCCATGCAGCACTGGTCCGCCCGGGGCCTGCGGGACCGCAACAAAACCCTGTGGGCCTCTTACGTCGTCCGGATCGATGATTTCACCTTCTGGTTCTGCGGCGATACCGGGTATAATGATGTCCAGTTCAAGGAGATCGGCCGGCGGGTCGGCGGGTTCGATCTGGCCCTCATTCCCATCGGGGCCTATGAACCCCGCTGGTTCATGAAATCGGCCCATGTCAATCCCGAAGAGGCGCTGCTCATTCACGGAGAAGTGAAGTCACGCTACAGCGTCGGCATCCACTGGGGCGCGTTCCAGCTGACGGCGGAACCCATCGACGAACCGCCCCGGCGGCTGGCCGTGGCCCGGGAACCGCTGCAGGTTCCGGCGTCGGAATTCGGGGTCATGCGCATCGGCGAAACCATCGCCGTTCCGCTGGAAAAGCCGTCCTCATGAAAAAAATCGTCACCACCTGCACCCGGGACTGCACCAACACCTGCGGCCTTGTCGCCGAAGTGGAAGACGGCCGCGTTGTCCGGCTGAAGGGCAACCCGGCCCATCCCTTCAACCGGGGAAAAACCTGCGCCAAAACCAGCCGGTTCGTGCAACGGATGTACAGCCCCGACCGGGTGCTGACGCCCCTGCGCCGGAACGGAACCGGCTGGCGGCGGATTTCATGGGACGCGGCCCTGGACGAAATCGCAGACCGCATGAAGGCGATCCGGAAGGAATACGGCCCGGAAGCGGTTCTCTACTACCAGGGCTACGGCGAACGGACCGCGCTGAAGCTGCTCAACGCCCGGTTTTTCAACCTGTTCGGCGGCGCCACCACCCTGTACGGCTCCCTCTGCGGCGGCACGGGACAGGCGGCACAGGATCTCGACTTCGGCTGCCGCATTTCCCACGATCCCCTGGATCATTACAACAGCCGCGCCATCATTCTCTGGGGCCGCAATCCCCTCACGTCCAACTTCGGGCTGGTTCCGGTAATCCGCTCCGTCCGGAAACGGGGCGGCACTGTTCTCCTGATCGATCCCCTGCGGACCCGCAGCGCAACTCTGTGCGATCATCACATCCAGCTCAGACCGGGAAGCGACGCCTTTCTGGCCCTGGCCGCGGCGAAAATCATTCTGGAAAAGGGACGGGAAGACCGTGGATTTCTCCGGGATCACAGCGAAGGAGCGGCGGCGTTCCGGAAGATAACAGAGCAGTTTTCCTTCAGCGAACTTGCCGCCCGGTGCGATGTACCGCCGGAACAGATTCACCTGCTGGCTGATATCCTCATCCATCAGAGACCGGCGGCGACGCTGCTGGGGTGGGGACTGCACCGCTACGAATTCGCCCATTATGCCGTCCGCGCCATCGACGCCCTGAGCGCCCTGTCCGGCAACATCGGCATCCCCGGCGGCGGGGTAAGCCAGGGGTTTGAAGAGTACGGCCCCTACGATCCGGAGGGATGGGGCGATCATCTGGCCCCGCACCGGCGGAAATTCCTGATGCCGGTCATCGGTGAGGAAATCCTGCAGGCGAAGAATCCGCCGGTGGGGATGATCTTCGTCACCGCCGCCAATCCCGTCTGCATGGCCCCCAACTCGGAAAAAGTCGCCCGCGCCTTTGCCCGGACCGGATTTGTAGTGGTGGCCGGTCACTTTCTCGACGACACCGCCGACCATGCCGACATTTTCCTTCCGGCCACCATGTTTCCCGAAGAGACGGACATGGTGGCGGGCTTCGGCCACAACT
>JBEPXL010000653.1:0-2641 GCA_041641935.1 Desulfobacteraceae bacterium
GCCAGCTTCGGCTCCTGCTTCAGGGCATCGTCCAGCTTGATGTTCAGCACATCGGGGACCATTTTGGCAATGGCGTCCACTTCCTTCAGGGGAATGTCCAGGGCCCGGCCCACATCCCGGATCACGGCCCGGGTCTTGAGCTTTCCGAAGGTGATGATCTGGGCTACATAGTCGCCGCCGCCGTAGCGTTCCACCACATATTTGAAGACTTTTTCCCGGCCGTTGATGCAGAAATCGACATCAATATCCGGCATGCTGATCCGGGAGGGATTGAGGAACCGCTCGAAGATGAGACCGTGTTCGATGGGGTCCAGATCGGTAATGCCCATGGAATAGGCGACCATGCTTCCGGCGGCGGAGCCCCGTCCCGGCCCCACGGGAACCCCGTTTTTCTTTCCGTACTGGATAAAGTCGGCAACGATCAGAAAATAGCCGGGAAACCCCATGTCCCTGATAATTTTGATTTCGTAGTCGAGGCGTTCCCGGTAGACGGCTTCGTCGATATCGGGATTCCGGGTCCGGATCTGTTCCAGCCGTTCCACGAATCCTTCCCGGACCGTCTGCTCGAAGGTTTCATCGACCGACTGTTCCGAAGAGGCGTCGAACTTGGGAAAGTGATAGGTGTTGAAGTCGAACTCGATGTGGCAGCGCCGGGCGATGTCCACGGTGTTGGCGATGGCCCCCGGATAGTGTCCCAGGGTCTCCTCCATTTCTGCCGGGGACTTGAAATAGAGCTGGTCCGTGCCGAACTTGAACCGGTTGGCGTCATGGATTGTCTTGCCCGTCTGGATGCAGAGAAGGGCATCATGGGCCCGGACATCGGCCTTGTCCAGATAATGGCAGTCATTGGTGGCGATCAGGGGAATGGAAAGCCGCTGGCCCAGATCCAGAAGCCCCTGGTTGACCTCCTCCTGGGCCGGGATGTTGTTGTGCTGCACCTCCAGAAAAAAATTGTTTTCCCCGAAGGTTTCCAGGTAGAACCGCGCGGCGTCGTCCGCCTGCCCGATCTTTCCGTCCCGGAGGAGCATGGGAATCTCGCCGTGGAGACAGGCCGAGGCGGCGATCAGCCCTTTGCTGTGGGCCTGCAGGACTTCCTTGTCGATCCGGGGTTTGTAGTAGAACCCCTTTAACTGGGCCAGGGAGGCCAGGCGGCAGAGATTCTGGTAGCCCTCCTGGTTCTCCGCCAGCAGCAGAATATGCCGCATCCCCTTGCTGTCCTGGGGGGTCTTGTCCGTCAGCCGCCGGGGCGCGATGTAGCACTCGCACCCGATAATCGGTTTGATGCCGGCCTTGACGGCTTTTTCATAGAACTCCACTGCGCCGAACATGGTCCCGTGGTCGGTGACGGCCACCGCTTCCATGTTGTACTGCTTCGCCCGGTCCAGCAGGGCCTCGATGCGGATGGCCCCGTCCAGCAGGCTGAACTGGGTATGGAGATGAAGATGGACAAAAGAAGGGGGTGACTGTGTCATGGGAACTCTTTCCGGAAAAAAATGGATAAAATGGCGGTTTACCGTGATGGCCTGAGCAGAAGTAAAGATAGCCTATCCCGGAGGGGTTTTCAAGTCCCCGCCTCAGAAAAAAACCTTGTCATATGGTCGGGATTTGTTTAGAATTGTGACCAGTTGGTCATTTTTCAGACGGAGTGAATTTCATATGAATTTCAGGTATATGTATGACAGATGATTTCCTGGACAAACAGCTTGCGCCCCTTGCCGGAAAAGTGGAAAACGGAGAGCGTCTCACCCCTGAAGACGGGATGCTCCTCTACGGCAGCCATGATCTGATCGGGGTGGGACGGCTGGCGGACCGGGTCCGCCGGAGACGCCACGGGCGGACCGCGTTTTATGTATACAACCAGCACCTCAACTACACCAACGTCTGCGCCAACCAGTGCCGGTTCTGCGCCTACTGCCGGGAGGCGGCGCAGGACGGGGCCTTTACCCTCTCTTTCGAGGATGTGCGCCGGCAGCTTACGGCACGGATCGACGAACCGGTCCGGGAAATTCATATTGTGGGAGGGCTCAATCCCTCTCTCCCCTTTGAATACTATCCGGACCTGCTCCGGACGGTGCGGGAGATCCGGCCCGAAGCGACTATCAAGGCGTTTACCGCCGTGGAGATCGACCACATGGCCCGGATTTCCGGCCAGTCACTGACGGAAACCATTCTCACCCTCAAGGACGCCGGGCTGGGGATGCTCCCCGGCGGCGGCGCGGAAGTTCTGTCCGAACGGATACGGCAGGAACTTTTCCCCCGGAAAATCAGCGGAGACCGGTGGCTGGAGGTGATGGCGGCGATTCACCAGGCCGGCCTCACGGCCAATGCCACCATGCTCTACGGCCACATCGAAACCATCGAAGAACGGGTGCAGCATCTGGTCCGGCTGCGGGAACTCCAGGACCGCACCGGCGGTTTCTCCGCCTTCATTCCCCTTGCGTTTCATCCGCAGAACACGAAACTGTCCCATCTGCACGGCCCCACCGGGTATGACGACCTCAAAACCAGTGCGGTGGCCCGGCTGATGCTGGACAATTTCGACCATATCAAGGCATACTGGGTCATGATCGGCGAAAAACTGGCCCAGGTGGCCCTCTCCTTCGGGGCAGATGATCTGGACGGAACCATCGTCGAAGAGAAA
>JBEPXL010000654.1:0-2636 GCA_041641935.1 Desulfobacteraceae bacterium
GTCATTGTGTTCATGGAGCAGCGGAATATGATGGTGCTGCAGAAGCCGGTATTCCCGGGCCAGCCGGATCATGTCCCGGTCGAACTCCCCGAGAAACCGGTACCGGAGATCCGGGTGGTAGCGCAGGCCCCACTGCCGGCGGGCATAATGGTAGGACCAGTTGTTCCCTTCCCGGGGAAAATCGATCCACTCCGGATGGCCGAACTCGTTGCCCATGAAATTGAGATACCCGTCTCCCGCCGTCGCCAGTGTAAGAAGCCGGAGCATTTTGTGCAGGGCGATCCCGCGGTCCACCCGCATGTTCGGATCATTGACATGCATGTGATCGTACATGTCGGCACCGATGAGCCGGAAAATATGGGTCTGGTCCCCCACCAGGGCCTGGTCATGGGACTCGGCGTAGCTGATGATCTTCTCTTCGGGGCGGCGGTTGTTCAGTTCCCGCCAGAGATACCCCATAGGCCACTCCTCATCCGGGATTTCCTTGATCAGGCGGGTCCACAGATCGGGAACCCCCATGGCAAACCGGAAGTCGAACCCGTTTCCGCCGTCTTCCGCAGGGGCTGCCAGTCCGGGCATTCCGCTCATGTCTTCGGCAATGGTGACGGCATCGGGCCGGAGCGTATGGATCATTTCATTGGCCAGGGTCAGATAGACCAGGGCATCTTCATCGGTATTGAGGCTGAAGTAGTCCTCGTACCGGCTGAAGGCTTTTCCCAGGCCGTGATCCAGATAGAGCATACTGGTGACGCCGTCGAAGCGGAACCCGTCAAAGCGGTATTCGTCGAGCCAGAACCGGCAGTTGGAAAGCAGAAAATGGATCACTGCATCCTTGCCGTAGTCGAAGCACCGGGAGTCCCAGGCCGTATGCTTTCCCCGGGGGCCGTCGTGGAAATACTGGTACAGGGTTCCGTCGAACCGGCTGATGCCTTCCACTTCGTTGCTGGCGGCATGGGAGTGGATGATGTCCATCACCACCCGCAGTCCGGCGCCGTGGGCCGTATCGATCATCTCCTTCAGTTCGTCGGGTGTGCCGAACCGGGAGGAGGCGGCGAAGAAGTTGGAGACCTGATAGCCGAAGGAGCCGTAGTAGGGATGTTCCTGCACCGCCATCAGCTGGATTGTGTCATATCCGGCTTCCACAATGCGGGGAATGGTATGTTCGGTAAACTCCCGGAAGGTGCCGACCTTTCCCTCCTCCTGGGCCATCCCCACATGGGTTTCATAGATGTAGAGGGTGGACGGCCGGCCGGTATCGGGAAGGGCGTGTTTCCAGACATAGGGTTCCGCCGGATGCCAGATCTGGGCGTTGAAGATCAGGGTGCCGGGATCCTGCACCACCCGCCGGGCATAGGCGGGTATCCGGTCGCCTTCGCCCCCGTGCCAGTGCAGCCGGAGCCGGTAGATATCCCCGTGGCGGAGCCGGTCCGCCGGAAGCCGCAGTTCCCATACCCCCGCATCGGGCTGGACCCGCGACAGGGCGAATTCGTCCCGTTCCTGCCAGTCCGTGGCATCGCAGATCAGATGGATGGATGTGGCATGGGGAGCCCATTCCCGGAAAACCCATTCCTCATCGGTGCGATGGAGTCCGAAATATTCATGGCCTGCGGCGAAATCGGCCAGTGTGGTCCGGTTTCCGGTCAGCCGGTTTCTGGTGGCGCGAACCTTTTCCAGCCGGCGCTGAAGGTCATTTTCAAAGGGGGCAAGATATTGATCCCGCTCAATCAGCTTTACCTGCATAATGTTTCACTGTTCCGCTTCAGGTTGAAACGATCAACGGCCGTTCCAGCATCTTTTCGTAAAGCTCGATATACTGCTGGGCCGTGTTGTCGTAATGGAACGTATCCGAGGCGAATTCCATCACCCGCCGGATCTGCCGGGTTTTCACTTCCTCGGGCTGCACGTAAAAGGACATGGCCTCGTTCATGGCCCACAGCAGTCCGCCGGCATCATAGTTTTCGAACAGAAACCCGTTGCCCTCGCCGGCGGCCGTATTCAGGTGCTTGATGGTATCGTGGATTCCGCCGGTATCATGGGCCACGGGCAGGGTTCCGTAAATCGGGCCGATCATCTGGGGCAGGCCGCAGGGTTCAAACAGAGAGGGCATCAAAACAAAGTCTGCCGCTGCGTAGGCCCGGTGTTCCAGCCGTTCATCGAAATTGCAGATGGCGATCCGGTCCTCGAACCGGTGAAATCTGGCAATGTCCCGGAATACCGGCTGGAAGGGACCGTCGGCCACAAAAACGATCTGGAGATTCCGGTCCCAGTGCTGGGAAATGATCTGGTAGAGAATATCCGCCAGCAGCTGACATCCCTTCTGGGCCGGATCCAGGCGGGAGGGCCAGAAGAAGACCGGTGCGGTTTCGTCGCGGATCAGGCCCAGTGATTCCTGCAGCTCGATTTTGTTCTTCTGCTTGCCTTCCACAAAGGTGTCGGGGCCGTAGTTGGTGGTCAGATGGGGATCGACGGTCGGATCAAAGCCCGGGTCCGGGGCGTTGATAATCCCTGTTGCGCAGTCGGCGAACCACTTGTTGACGATCTCCCGGCGAATATGCGGTTCCACGAACGCATGCTGTCCGTCCACAATCTCTTTTAAAAACGTGGGGCTGACGGTGTTGACGAAGTGGGCGGCAAAG
>JBEPXL010000655.1:0-2636 GCA_041641935.1 Desulfobacteraceae bacterium
ATTCGATGCCGTCGCGTTGGCAATCGAGGTAAATCCGATACATGTCGCCGATGCCCTGGGTCCGAATGAGTGAATCGATCGATACGCCGGCAATGCGCATAATTTTCGGATGTACCGTCTCCCAGGTGGGTTTGAGAAAAGAATTTCGGATCACATAGGCATTGGGGGTGCCTACCACTTCGAAACGTTCCATGAGCAGCTTCCAATCCAAATCGACCGGATACAAGAAGACCTGGGACGCTGTGCCCCCGTCCACATGGATTTCATCGTATCGTTTGCCGTCGGCTTCGACTTCGATCATCACCGGCGGAAAGGCGGCCGGTATCGATGCGGAGGCCAGAATAATATTATGAATCAGGTCCAGTGCATCGGGTTTGCCGCTGACGGCGATCAGACCGATGTTCCAGATCACCGACCGCTTTGCATCCAGATTGGTGGTTCCGATGTACAGCCGTCGGCCTTTTTGGTATTCGGCGGCGATTTCGGCCATGACTTCCCGCGTCAGGTATTTGGCGAGCATCTTTTTCAGGGGGGTGGTGTCGGCGGCCGATGTTCCAAAGAAAATACTCATAATATTTCGCATGATGACGAGATCCTTGGTGGCATAGGTCGTGTACATCTCCTTGAGGATCCCATCGTATGCCTCCCCCAGAAAAACAAACGGGGCCATGAGGGCCCCGGTGCTGATGCCGGTGACCATGGTGAATTCGGGACGGGTGCCGGCGGCGGACCAGCCCACCAGCAGCCCGGCGCCGAAAGCCCCGTTCGCCCCTCCGCCGGAGATGGCCAGGTAATGATGCTCTTTTCCGAAAATGCCGGGGAACTGCGCCTTCAATTTCTCACGAGGTTGTCCGATAAGCGATGTGAAGAACGGCGGCGCCTCATCCCCCCAGAATCGGGCCCTTGGAATATCCGGAATTGCAGCTTCATCGCCCAACTGTTCAGGCAGGGGATTTCGGATCGGTACCATTCCGCAGCTGTTCAGCAACATTGCAATCAAAAGAAATAAAAGTACGACGCCTGACAATTTGAATTTCATGATTTGCCTCCTGGGAATGGTTTTTCGACCGCAAAGGCAGCGGTCGAATCATCAAGGGGTACGGTTGTTATTCCGCAATTTCATTATACGGCTCATTCCCGCCCCCTATGATGTGTCTTCTACTTCAGGACCGGTCGAGCGTTGACCTGCTGCACGGGACGGTTGTTGTCATGGTGCATCACATGATGGAAGGCATCCGCCTGTTCCTTTGAAACCGCCGCTGGATTTTTCAGGACCATCCAGCGGACACCCTCCGTGCAGGGCGGTGTGGTCAGGGACCCGTTGAAACGGTAGTAGTCCTGGTCCGGCGGGAGCAGTTCAGCTGCGGACACGGTTTCTCCCTGGGCAGCCGCCTTCCCGCCGGCCTCCTTGGGCATGCGGTTCCAGATTTGCGCCAAAAAGTCGTTTTCCGCGCCCTCTTCGAACAGAACGGCCACCACAGCGAGATTACCCTCGTCATCCGCGTGCACAAGATGGCCTTCCATGGCGTAAGCCTGCCCGGCTATGCGGTTTTCGCTGGGGTTGTGAAAATGGAACTGCTTCAATTCGAACGGAATCTCGTCCACCACGATGCGGCTTCCTGAAGCGTAATTCACTTGAATCGTGTGGCCGTTGTTGATGACCTCCAAGGGAACCGGCTTGTAGTCGAACGTGATCGGTTCGAGATCCGCCTCGATCATCTCTGCGGTGACCAGATCGATCGGGGACTGGTTGCTGCCGGCGCACCCGGAAAATTCCGGGCTGAGCGATGCCCAATGGGCAGGTCCCGCTTCCCCTTCATACCCCCAGGCAGCATTTTGAGGCCCTGTCTCGCCGAGCAGCGTACATGCGCCGTACACGACAAATGCCAGGCCGTCTCCGGATGCCGTCAGCACCAGGCTGCCTGTCTCTTCGCCGATGGCGATCGTCCAGCCCAGACCGTCTCTTACATCTTCCAGACCGTCCTCCGCCCCCTGAAGGATGAGTTTACCGTCCACGGTCTCCTTTCTTTCAATGGCGCTGACCCGGTTGATATCGCTCTGAACCGTGGGGCGAATTTCCATTTTCTCGGCATCGATGACGACAAACGGAGGCAGAGCCAGGCTTTCCAGGGTGACCTCCTTGCAGCCGCCGTCTTGCAGACACTCCATGGCTTTGATCGTTGCGCACACCATCGGGTCACTTCCGTTAAAAGGTGCGGCGCCGGAGAGTGAAGGCAAACCGCACAAAACGAGAACGCCGATGATCAACCCTATTCGCTTCTTCATGATCTTCTCCTCATGCATGCTCTTGGTTATTTTACGGTATAGCCTTTTGCTTCGAGGCAGGCCTCGTAGCCGCGGTTGAAAGTATCTTTCATTTTTTGAGCAGCGGCTGCCTGCTGTTGGGCCTTTTGCTGCGCAGCCATCTGCTCCTGCTTCTGGTGATCCCTTTGCCGCATGCCGCCCAGCAGGCCGCCGCCGGCAGCACCCATAGCAGCGCCTTTACCGGCATCTCCCGCAATGGCGCCCACCGTCACACCCACCAGCGCCCCTCTGGCTGCGCCTCGAACCGCCCCGCCCTGGGGCCCGGTTTGCGGCGGCGGTGAAGCGGCGGTGGGCGCCGCCGCCGGATTATA
>JBEPXL010000656.1:0-2626 GCA_041641935.1 Desulfobacteraceae bacterium
GGCCGTACCGCCCCAGCCCTGATTCCCGGTTGGAGCGGATGTGGTAACGATCCGACAGCCGGACCAGCACCGGGTTCTGCCGGATGGCGAGGCCATCAAAAAGATATGCATGATCCCCATCCATATCAAAAAAGAACCGGAGCATGTTCAGATTCAGCGTCTTTCCGAATCGCCGGGGGCGGGGCAGCAGAAGCACTTCGGCGGGGGACTTGATCACCTCTTCAATAAAGAGGGACTTGTCTGCATAATAATAGCCGTTTTCCCGCAGCTTCCTGAAGCTGGAGATACCGACCGGCAGACGGCGGCGGGGCATGTTCGGATGAGGGGGCATGACATACTCCAGATCTGTGGTAAATCAATGATTGTTATTTATCATGCTCCTGTGGGATAGTCAAAGTCGGACAGTATGTCGGTTTTCAAGGAAGGAGGGACGATGAAACAGCAGTGGATATGGGGCGCATGTCTGTATTCGGCGATATCCCTGTGTGCGTGCATCTTTTCCATAACACTCTTCAGTGCGCCGGACACCGCAACTACCGGGAGTGTCATCACCCTGACGCTGGCCGGTACGGTGCAGGAGACAGGAACGGGCGCGGCGGAGCAGGGGATTGTTCTGCAGATTCCGGAGGACTGGCAGGTGCGGAAGGCATGGGTGGTCTCCCCCGGAAATCCTGCATTGACCGAAGCGGCGGAGTATGGGGTGCGGTATACACCGGAACCGGGGTACAGGATCTGGGTGGGGACATTGTCCCATGAACTGGTGCTGGACAGCGAAACAGTGACAGTGAAGGCCGACGTGATGACAGGAACTTTTGATGGCGTTCCCGGAAGTACACGGACATACACGGTAAAAGCGGCGACCGGTTCACTCCGGACCGGGGAATGGATGCCCGATGACCCGTCCGCTATATATGATTTTGCACAGATTACAGCCGATCTTTACGTGGAGACGGTAATGGTCGAAAAAGTGACGGATGGTTTGCCCCCGGTAGCGGTGGAAGAGCTTGTTGTAACGGAATTGCATACCGGTACCGATGTGCGCCTGGACTGGCGTAACTATGATGAAAGCGTGTCGAATGACGTGGTGGCATATCGGGTATTCCGGAGTACGGCATCATTCTGGAATGTGGCGGGTATGACACCTGTTGGAACCGTACCGGCGGGGGAGCAGAGCTTTATAGCGTCAGGACTGACGCCGGGAGAGGAATATTTTTTTGCGGTGACGGCAGGGGATGAAGAATCCAATGAAGTCATCACCGTTACACCGGTTGCGGTGACGCCGCAGCAGGTGACCGGAAGCATAGCCGGTCTGGTGGTGGAGAATGTGCCGGATTGTGTGCTGGAACCGTGTGAACAGACGGGACTGGAAGGGGCGGAGGTTGCGCTGCGCACGACTTCGCTGTCGTATGCGTACAGCGTGACCGGCACAACCGGCGCGGACGGGTCTTATGCATTTCTGGATGTGCCGGAGGGAAGTTATACGCTGGCGGTGGAGAAATGCGGATACACGGGGGATGTCTTTTATGTTCAGGTGGCGGATAATCAGGTTACCACAGTTCCGGATGCGCTGCTGGAGCGATATATGTATACGCAGGAGCAGTTGGGGAAAGTGGTTGCGGATGCTGTGGCGGCGGAGCAGATGAAATGGGATGCAGACGGTGACGGGCAGCTCGGGCTGGCAGAGGCGATTCGGGCGTTGCAGGTTGTGGCGGGAATGCGGGATAACGGGCCGGTGTCTGTTCCATAGGAAATTGGATTGATTTCTGCAGGGCAAGGTATTGCCTGCTTTCATCATTACCTGCCATAAAGATAGATTGCTTTTTGCTGATCTTTTCTGTACAGGATTTTCCATGGCTTCCACAAAACTGCAAAAAATCCTTTCCATCATCAATCGCCGCTTTCAGGAAGAACAGACACCTTTTGCCGTCATCGGCGCGATGGCCCTCGGCGCATACGGACTGCCGAGATTTACAGCAGATATCGATCTGCTGGCGAAAGATGAAAATCGGTCTGCCGTAACAAAAATCCTTACCGAAATGGGACTGAACTGCGTTCAGGAAACCGCTGCCTTTGCCCGGTTCGATTCCGAAATGGGCGTGTACGGAACAGCAGATATCATGTACGTTACCTCATCGGACGGTGAAGAAATCCTGGAACGTCGTATTTCCGTCACGGATGAACTCATGGGGGATTATCCTGTTATTCAGCCGGACGACTACATTGTCCTGAAACTCATGGCCATTGCCAATGACCCGACCCGACAGGCCCGGGATGAAGGCGATATTGCCGCCCTGTTGAAGCATATCCGCCAGAAGAGCCTTCCGGACGTCTTTGAACCGATACAGCGGGATCGTATTCTGCGGTTTGCACGTAGATTCGGTCTGGAAAGAAGGATGCATCAAATGTTCCGGGAGTACCTCGATACCACTTCGTCAGCAGGATCATTTTTCTTGTGAACCGAGAAAAGAAACTCGCCATCCGGCAGCAGAACGTCCGCCGTCTGATCTATGAAATGATCGATGCCGCCAGAGAACTTTCCGCCAGAAAAGGACCACATCCCCTGGAAAACGGCTGCAACTGCATCGCCTGCATCAACAAACGCAAAGCCCGGCAGAGGGGCAATCCG
>JBEPXL010000657.1:0-2622 GCA_041641935.1 Desulfobacteraceae bacterium
CGATTCGATGACAGAATGTTTTGAAGATCTTGCACCGGAAATTTTTGCCGTCGAAACCGGCCTTTCTTCGGACGCGCCCATGAACTGGCGGGTTTCCGAACTGGACAGCCGTACCCTCATTTCCAACTCGGATGCCCATTCCCCCGATAATCTGGGCCGGAACGCCAACAGGTTTGACACGGAACTTTCCTTCCACGCCATCCGGGACGCCCTGAAACAGAAAGATCCGGACCGGTGTCCGGGAACCCTGGATCTCTATCCCCAGGAAGGGAAGTACCACATGGACGGACACCGCAAGTGCGATGTATGGCTTCCGCCGTCGGACAGCATCGCCCGTGGAGACATCTGTCCCGTCTGCGAAAAGCCCCTCACCCTCGGGGTACGTCACCGGGTGGAAGCACTGGCGGACCGCCCCGAAGGAGAAACACCGCCGAACGCCCTGCCGTACCGGTATATCATTCCTCTGCCGGAGATTCTGTCCGAACTGCTGGATGTCGGTCCCAGAACCAAAACGGTCGCGTCGGCTCTGGGCAGACTCCACCAGCACCTTGGACCGGAACTGGAACTGCTCCTGAACTGTCCGGCAGATGAAATTGCAGCGGCCGGCATTCCCCTGCTGGATGAAGCCATCCGGCGGATGCGGGCCGGGGAGATTCGGATTTCGCCGGGATATGACGGCGCATACGGCCGCATTACCGTATTTGATCCCCACGAAAAGGAATCGCTTATGGGGCAGCAGTCCCTCTTCGGGTCCATGAAAAAAGAATCCGCCGGAACATCTCCTGTGCCGCCACGAAAGAGTGTACCGGTGCGGCGAAAACGGAAAAAACAGACGAATGCGCCGGTACAGGAATCTTCTCCGGGATATGCCGTCTCTGCGGGCCGTCCGGGGGATCTGAATCCGGACCAGCGTCAGGCGGTCCGTCACGAGGGCAGTCCGCTGCTGATCGTCGCCGGTCCCGGCGCCGGTAAAACCCGCACCCTGACCCATCGCATTGTCTGGCTCCTGCAGGAACGGAATATTTCACCGGATAACATTCTTGCGGTCACCTTTACCAACAAGGCGGCGCAGGAGATGCGGGAACGTCTGGCCCTGCTTCTGGAAAATGCCGGAAAGAAGCCGGAACATCTTCCCCTTGTCGCGACCTTTCACGGACTGGCGCTTCGGATTCTCCGTGAAGAAGAGAAGACCGAACGGGCCGTCGCGGATGAGGACGAACGGGCGGACCTGATGGCGGAAGCGGTCCGTCAGGCACGATCTGCGGGACGTGAAGACGGTCCATCGCCGGAACAGGCCGGTCATCTCATCAGTCTGGCCAAACAGTACCTGCTGACTCCTGATGATGATCTTTCTTTCATCGCCGATCTTCCGCAGCGGCAGGCCGTGACGGCGGTCTATGCCCTGTACCAGTCCCTTCTGGAACGGATGGCACTGCATGATTTTGATGACCTCATCCTGAAAACCGTCCGTCTGTTTGATACGGCGGATACCATCCGGCAGAAATACGCCGACCGGTTTCAGCATATGCTGGTCGATGAATACCAGGATGTAAATCCCGGACAGTACCGGATGGTCCGTGCCCTTGCCCCGCCGGACAGGGAACTCTGTGTCATCGGTGATCCGGACCAGTCCATTTACGGGTTCCGGGGATCGGATGTCCGGTATTTCAGCCGTTTTACGAAGGACTATCCCCGAAGCCGCACCATTCGCCTGACGCGGAATTATCGGTCCACCGAAACGATTCTGGAAGCATCCCGCCAGATGATGAACCGCTGGATGGAGACCGACCGGCAGGCGCGCATCTACTCCGGGATTGAAGGCATCAAAACCCTCACCGTGATCGAGCAGCGTACCGAAAAGGCCGAGGCGGTGGCGGTCGGAAAGTGGATTGAATCGCTGGTCGGCGGTACGGGATTTCATTCCATTGATTTCGGCAAAACCGCAGAAACCGGTATGGAAACCGACCGCTCCTTTTCGGACTTTGCCGTTCTCTACCGCAGTCATGCCCAGAGCCGGATAATCGCAGAGGTGTTTGAGCGGGCGGGCATTCCGTTTCAGGTGGTCAGCCGGAAGCAGGTGTACGATCAGAAAGAGATCGCCGTATTGCTGGCCACTCTGCGGATCGCCGAAGGGCAGGGGACGTTCCGGGATCTGGAAAAGGTTGCACGGTCCCGCAGTTCCGGCATCAGCAGAGCCGCTCTGGACACCCTGAAACATCACTATTTTCAACAGCCTGTTCCTCTGCCTGCCTTCTTCGCCCGTGTCCAGCGGATTCCGTTTCCCGGCATGAAGACACCCGTACAGCGGAAGCTGTGCGACCTGATCCGCGGAATGGAAGAAACCGCGCAGGCGCTGGCCGGGAAATCCGCTGCAGAGAAACTGACATTTCTGAGTGACCGGACAGGACTTGCGGTCCGTTGTCAGGCTGATCCGGTACTGGAAGAGACGGTGGAACGGCTCTTCCGGTTTGCCGCCGGATTCGGAGATGACGCAGTGGCCTTTCTACAGGCCGTTGCCCTGCAGACAGACCCGGATACCTGTCAAAACGGCGTCCAGCGGGTAACGCTGATGACCCTCCATGCCGCCAAGGGGCTTGAGTTTCCGGTGGTGTTCATTACCGG
>JBEPXL010000658.1:0-2618 GCA_041641935.1 Desulfobacteraceae bacterium
CTCCGCGCGGCACACCAGCGCCCGGCCAGCACCGTCTTCCAGGTCAGGCCGGGCAGCAGGGACGGCAGGTCGATCTCCTTTTTCAGCCATTCCAGCGCTTCCGCAGGGATTTCTCCGGGACAGACGAGGGCCTGTGCCACCAGGTAGCTCCGGCACAGGTTCAGCAGGGCCGGATCATCTGCTTCCCCGTCCCCGCCGCATGTCTGCAGCGCCATTTCCCGGAACGGTTCCTCCCATCGCAGCAGCGCAAACTGGCTGATTCGGCTGCATAATGTCTGGAAACAGGATGGTTCCTGCAAAAAAAAGGCAATATCCCGGTCAGTCAACGGCGCACAAATCATTCCGCCTCTCCCACCACCGCAAAGGAAAGACGCCCCTCCGTCTCTGCCGGACAGTGGAATACCACCCGGAACCGTCCCTCCTTCTCATCCCAGTCGTCATCCTGCGGCGACTGAACCCCCGTTTCCGGATCATGGAGATAACAGTACAGGGACGACTGGTTCAGATCCGCCGGAAGTTCCATGATCTGCCCGATCATCTCGACACCGGTTGCAATGGGACTCCATCCCAGAATCCGGACCCGGACCGTCCGGCAGGACGCAATCCGTCCTTCTTTGAGCAGAAAGAGATTCCCCGGAACGGTCTCTTCGGTTCCGTCACTGGCGGCCATTGCCGTCTCTTCCGGCGGCAACTGCGCAAAAGCGAGGATTTCACCGGGCGTTTCCGGCGTCAGGTTCCAGCTCACCGACGGCATGACCGCCCGGACGGCCTCCCGGATCTCCTCGTCGGAATCATAGACCAGCACCGGTTCGGAACCTTCCAGTTCATCCATGAGCGCTTCCACGGCCTGTGAGGCAAAGGAATAGCCGACCTCGATTTCCAGCCGCCTGAAATAGATGCGGGCATCCTCATCCGCAAGGGGCCTTGTCAGCATGGCCCACTCCGGCAGGTATTCCGGGTCATCGGCCATCTTCTGGACAGATTGGATAATGTCCGCATCCTGCCGCCGGCCCACCGGCGGCCCCAGGTATCCGGCTTTCAAGGTGTAGATATTCCATGTCTCGACAAACAGTTCCTCCCGCCCTGTCTGTTCCCCGGTCAGCACCAGATCACCGGGACCGGCCAGTCCGGTGTCATGGTAGACCTGCGCCACCCGGAGATCGTCGGAGATGGTACCGGTCTTCTCCAGAACCAGCACCATGGGCGGGGAATAGTAATTGCCGTCCCGCCAGGTTCCTCTGTCGGGCCGGATACAGCGGAACTCTCCGGGCTGTATGTCACCTGCTTCGGCCATTTCGTCCCGGGGTCCGGCCATCCGGATAATGTTGTCAAAAAGGGTATGCCAGGGATTTTCCTGATCCGTACCTGCCGCGCAGTAGGGGCAGATACGTCTGTGACGGGCAAGGGATTCAAAGTGACGGGGATCTTCCATGATATGCGGCGGCGGACAGGTGCGGTACCGCCGCGCCTCTCTCAATAACTCTTTTCGATACGCCATAGGGCAATATTCCTTATGTTATAAGTCCTGTAACAGGCATCCGGCGGTGAGGCCGGACAAGAACACGCGCTTCCTGCCGGTCGGTTCCGGCAGTTGTCCCTTTCTACTTGTTACTGTCGGTATCAGGACGGTCTTTGTTCAGAATCACAAGCAGATTATCCATGAACAGTGAAAAATGTTCCTCATCCAGCGCCCAGGGCTGTCCCGGAGAAAGTCCCGGCTGATCCCGCAGGCACTCTTTCAGTTGATCCATGATCCGTTCCAGACGGTTATAAACGGTGGTGCGGGAACAGTTCCGCTGTTCGGCGATCTCCTCCAGGGACAGTCCGAGGACATGCCGCTGAACAAAAAGTGTCTTGTCCTCCTCCTGCAGACGACAGGCAAAGCAGTCCGCCATCCGGCTGGCTTCCACCTCCCAGTCGGGTCGGGACTGCAGGTCGGGGAGCGATTCATCCGGATCATCCAGGGAGGAACCCCAGTCCCATTCATCGGGAATCATGTGGTGATGCATCCACCGGACCAGATCGCTCAGTTCAATCCGGACCGGTTTTCCGCCGAACAGGGTGGAAACCTGTTCGCAGAAGTATCCGGCCAGGGAAAGGATGGCCTCCTTTGTCTTGAGAGAATCCAGGTACCGGTCCGGAACCAGATGATCGGGAAACTCGATTTCGTCCAGATCATCCGCCATGAGCCGGACCATCCTGCCGCTCTCCCCGCCCATGCTGAACCAGGTCGGTTCTCTCTTTTCCGCATGGGTCACAAACTGGTCCGACGCCCGCAGCACGTCCAGCACCCGTTTGCGGAGATACCGCTTCGGATCGCCGCTGTCCCGCTGTCGGGCGAATTCCTTCAGATGATTCAGAAAGGCGAACGCCAGATAGGCAACGGCCTTCGGGTTCTGCGAGCGGCAGATTTCGTCGGCCACCGCTGGATTCTCCAGCAGAAAAACCATCAGTTCCGACTGGACCTCTTCGATGGACAGATCCTCCTCCGTCAACACGGGATAGGAAAGGTGCTGTTTCAGCATCTGCAGCAGAATATATTCTGCTGCCTGGGCAAACACCGTCTCCCCTTCTTCGGAGTGGAGCCACTCCCGGATTTTTTCTCGTTTTTCTTCAAT
>JBEPXL010000659.1:0-2616 GCA_041641935.1 Desulfobacteraceae bacterium
GGCTGCTGGGGCAGAAAAAAAAGGTGGAACTGAGTGAACATTTCGGATCGGAAACCGATCTGGAAGAAAAAGTGCTGGATGAAGTTTCCCTCAATGCCGCCCTCAGTATTCTCACCAAAGCGGACCGTATTATCTTCAAGCTCCACCGCTACGGCCTTTCGGCCCGGGATATTGCCAAAGTAATGAACAGCACCGAAGGCGCCGTCAACAACAAGATCTACCGGATCAAAAAAAACCTGAAGAAATACGTCACGGAGTAGCCGCAGACAGCGGACCGGCCAGTTTTCCGGATGGATACAGTAGTGAATCCCCGGTCCGCTCTTTCACCGGTTGTTGCATTTCCTTCCGTTTTTTTCTTCCTTCTGTGAGAATCCCTGGTTCCCGGTGTATATTGTAAAGTAGAGGGGAAATACGACGCGGCCGGATGACCGGATGCATTCCTGCACTTCCGGACAGCAGAAGATATCAAACAACAGGAGAATATTGTTATGAGTACGGAATGTCTGCAACCGGATGTGATTTCCGGTTACATCGATGGACGGCTTTCAGCGGCGGCGGCAGAAGCGGTGGAAACCCATCTGCTGGCGTGTGATGACTGCCTGGAAGAACTTGCCCTTGCCGGTGTTGTGGTGGCGGAATTTGAAAAGACCGCCCGTGAACCGGCTCCCGGAACGGTGGTACAGGGACTTCTGGAGAAGATTCGCGGCAAGATGGAATCCTTTTTTCAATGGTCCAGAGAGCTTGCGCCGCCGGACTGGATGCTTTCCTATGGAACCGCCGCCGTCCGCGGCAGTCGTCAGGCGGGGCTTTCGGTCGGATCGGTGTTTGTGCGGAAGGGGATGGATGATCTGCAGACGGAAATGTTTCTGACGCGGACCCGGGACGACAATGTCAGCATTTCCGTCAAGGTCTTCGAGGGTGGAAAGGATGCCAGCAATGTCTGCCTGACGTTGCTGCGGAACGGAAAAAGCCCTCTGGCACGATTTATGAATCGGAAAAGGTATGAAGTGTTCGACAAACTTCATTACGGGACCTACAATCTGATCCTTGAACAGAAAGCCAAACGGAAGGGGAATTTCCTTTTCCAGATCGACGGTAACGGGTTCTATGAAAAACAAGACCATTTATCTTGAAGCGGCCAAAGAAAAAAATCGCCTGAAGATCGGTCTGCACCGGCCGGATGAAGTCATCTGGCGGTATGAGGAAGTATCGGTTCCCATGGACCGGATTCAGATGCGCTGCCGGGAGGTCATCGAAACCCTGAACATGACCAGCCAGCAAGGCGGCGGTGGACCACAGGCGTATGACCGGCTCAAATCCGTCGGGCGGATGCTGGGAGATGAGTTGCTGACCCCGAGCATCAAGGAGCAGCTTTCCGGAACGGATGCGGTCTATCTCATCCTCAATATCGATGATCAGCTGGTGCACATTCCCTGGGAGCTGCTCTGCATAGATCAGGAGTTTCTGTGCCAGCGGTTCAACATGGGCCGGCTGGTGAAGACCCGGCAGAAAATTGCCAAAGCCGGCGCCCGTCCTCTGGCGCGGCCTCTGAAAATGTGGATTCTGGCAGACCCCGGCGGGGATCTCGAGGTGGCCGGTTCGGAAGGATTGAAAATTTTTCAGGATATGGCCAGATTCAATACAGAATCCGCCATCATTGAACCGGTTCTCGATTCCGATATTACCGCCGATGAAATCCGGGAATATCTGAAAAATTATGATTTCGTCCATTTCGCGGGTCATGTCGATTACGATACCGACCATCCCATCCAGAGCGGCTGGCGACTGGACGGGGGGAGATTTTCCGCCGGTGATATTGATAAAATGGGCGGCGGTGCGCCAATGCCGACCATGATCTTCTCCAATGCCTGTGAATCGGCACGTACCGAAGAGTGGGCCTGGGAGGATCGGGAGGATACCGGATCATTCGGCCTTCCCAACGCATTCCTCCGGTCCGGCGTAAAACATTATGTCGGCACCTGCTGGGAGGTGGTCGATGAACCCAGCAGTTACTTCGCCCACGAATTCTACGAACTTCTCCGCTCCGGCAAAACCATCGGAGAGGCGGTCAATCAGGCCCGTCGTAATCTTACGGAGCGGCATGGACCGGATATCTGCTGGGTCAGTTATGTCCTGTATGGTGATCCGACGCTACGCTATTTCCGGGAGGACCGGGAAACGCCCGAACCGGTAACAAGACCCCGCAAACCGGAAGCTGCCACACCGATCCGGCCGGTCTCCCGCAACACGGTGCTGACCCGGGGAAAACTGTTCAACTATTCCCTCAACACCTTCAAACTGAAGGAGATGCAGAACTGGTTTTATGCTGTGGCAGCACTGGCCGTGATAGCACTGACGATTATAAGCGGTGTATTTGCCAATCGCTGGTTTGTCTATTCAGAGCAGAAGGCGGCAGCAGCGCAGCAGTTGCAGATCGAACAGATGCTGGTCAGCAGAGCGGAACGTCAGCAGGCGAGGACGGAACGTCTTTTTGATGAACTGGCGGATATGGTGGAACCCCTGCCGCCATCCGGTCAAACACGGTCGGATGCCGTGACCATCGCGACGGTGTTTGATTCACAGACTCTGAAACTGGGAAAGGCCCGCATGATTCTT
>JBEPXL010000660.1:0-2615 GCA_041641935.1 Desulfobacteraceae bacterium
ACTGGCTATTTTGACGCGGTGAGCCAGGCAGTATCCGGCGGTATGTCTTCCACGACGGCGCTGACGGATTCTACGGAAGAGCAGCAGTTTGAAAGCGGGAAGAACTGATATGCGTGTTTGTCAGAGCTGACTGTTTTCCGGTTCCCATGCGCTGTCTGTGTGGGAACCGGATTTTTAAACAGCAGATGCAAACGCCAGTTAGGTATAACCAGACAAAATCTTTATATTTCTAATAAATTCATTCTCCCCCCTGCAGGAATCCGCTCCAGAATACCACTCCCAAAAATTTCTCTCAACCCCAGTTCCTTGAGATGGACATACCCAATATGACACCAGCATTCATCATTTGGACATAAGGAACCATTCTCAGTGTCAGGAATACCGCCTGTATAAATATTCCCGATCACCTGATCCGTAAAATGGCATCGACGGATATCCCCCTCCCCGTCCACGGCAAACACCTTTGCCCCGCAGTCACATTCCAGCCCCAGGCTTTTATAGCGCTTTGTGTTGTAAAGAAAGTACGGATCAATGGCAGTGAAGTCAGCAAGATCGGATTGTGAATAATATTCTGCTTCATGTTTATATGCATTGATCCAGAGATAGACCTCATCCGGCAGCCGGTTGCGCAGCTCCCGGATGACGGACATATTTTCCTTGATCCCTACAGCGCCGACACTGAAGCGGATGCCGTATTGCAGCAGACGTTCACAATTTTCCAGAAAGGCATCCATATCCGTCTCCCCCGGATGAAATGAACACCAGAAGGCAATCTTCTGCCGGGCGGTGCGGCTGAGCCAGTCAAGGTTTCCCGACAGATTGGTCTGGACCACCACTTTCCGGGTTGCCTGGCTCAGTTCCACAAACGCATCCTGATAATACCCGTGAATCAGGGCTTCTCCCCGTGGCGTGAAAAAGATGGATAACTCCCCCGGTTCATGCCTGACCCAGTCGGTGAATCTTTCCAGCGCCCGCTGATCCAGTTGCAATTCTCCATCTGAAGATTCTCGTTTGCTGAACGGACAGTAAAAGCATCCGTAATTGCAGGATGACAGGAACCCCCGGTACAGTATCGTCCTCACTGCCACTGGTGATTCTCCATCAGCAGCCGGACCTTTTCCGAATAGAGCCAGGGACCGATGCTGTCGGACAGTTCGATTCCATCTCCTGTCAAACAGATCCGCTGCGGGGAAATGCGGGCAAGCCCTTCCTGGGCGAGACGGCGAATCTGGGGGAAATCCGTTTCCGGTTCTGTGCCGAACTCCCTGCGATAATGATCCTTGTCCAATCCGGAGCAGAGCAGCAGGGATTTCAGCAGAAAACGTCGTTTCCGTTCTTCCTCATCCATTTGTACACCATAATCCACCGTCGCAAAAGACCGGACGCTCTTCCGGCAGTATGTTTCGATAATGGATTCGATTCTCCGCCTATCCACTGCGTATTCCCCGGAATAATGGAGATACCGCGTGTAGGATCTGGCCCCGCAGCCGAATCCGATCATTCCGTCCGTCTGGCAGGAATATTCTGGTAGCCTTTTTTGCACTTTGCCAACCGAATGACGGAAATGGCGCAGCGAAACCTGCTGAAATCCCTTTTCCAGCAGAAGCTCCCTTGCCTGGCGGTACATGGCCTGCATCAGCGGAGAAACCGCTGCGCCGCTGGCGGCCATGCCGGTCAGTTTACGGATATACAGGGGGTAGAGATACAGCTCGGAAGGAGAAACCGCCAGCGCCCGCTGAAGGGAATCAAGAAATGACCCCACCGTCTGGCCGGGAATGCCGTAGATCAGATCGATGTTGAACACCGGGAAAGCAGCGTCACAGAGAAGTCCCAGTGCGGTATCCATCTGGCGTGGAGACTGGTTGCGGCCCAGTGCCCGCAGTTCATCGAAAAGAAAGGATTGTACACCGACACTGACGCGGTGGACACCATTTTCCCGCAGAACCGCAATCCGCTCCGGCGTGGTGGTGTCCGGAGACAGTTCAACGGAAGGCGCGGTGATCTGCGGATCGGCATTCAGAATGCCACGGCTCATCACGAAGAGTTCATCCAGTTGTTCCGGTGAAAGGACCGAGGGTGTACCGCCGCCGACGGCCATGCGGGCAATGGAAAAGGGATGGAGATTCTGCCGCACCGCTTCCATCTGCCGTTTCATTGCAGAAAGATACGATTGCACCAGACCGGCGCCGGCTCCCGGTATGGACATCAGATTACAGTAGCCGCAGCGTCCCGTACAGAACGGCACATGAAGATACAGAAACAGGGCATCACGGTTTTCATCCCGCCATACCTGCCGCAGCGGAACCGGATCGAAATGACGATAGGCTGTCTTGTGGGGATAGGCATAGCAGTAGCCGCCAAAGGGCTGCTGCCGGAATGTTTCCCGGAGGGACATCAGCGCGCCTTCTCCTGCTCTACCACGAAATGCGCATAGGGCACATTCCAGACGACGGCGTGATTGACGCGATGCCCCCAGAGCCCGTCCTCGCCGTAGGCGGTTCCGTGGTCGGAACAGATGATGCAGAACAGCGGCCCGCGTGCGGCCATGGTGTCGATGATATCCCCCAGATACGGATCCGCATAGGCGAGGGCTTCTGTCTGGGTTTCGACACTGT
>JBEPXL010000661.1:0-2609 GCA_041641935.1 Desulfobacteraceae bacterium
ATGCAGCGGAACGAAAAACGGATCGGTAAAGGCCTGGGCATGCTGCATTTCATGCCACTGACTTTCCGCCTGGTTCAGCAGATTTTTAAACCGGATCGGGTTCTGCTGGTTATCGTTCCACTTGGGGTAGGCAGGCATATATATCGAAAGGCATACATCGTTCGGGTCTTCAATCAGTGCGTTTACATCATCTCTGGTGAGTATATCCATAACTTCAGCCTCCTCTCTCTCGGGATACGCATGGACGCATCCTGTACAGCTACAGCCGGAAGGCTGTTCATGCGTATCCGTATCGGTAAAACAGTTTGAATAGTATCAGCGTATCGTGTTGACCGGAGAAAACCCATACCGTGAATTATGTATTCCATTCGAATCGATTTCGTATTTCCGGAAACGCCGATTCCAGTTCCCGGAGACGGTTGTTCAGCCGGTCATACACCGGATCGGCAATCTGGCGCTGGTGTTTCCGGTAATACAGGTCGTTGTGGTATTCAATCGCTTTCCGCAGCGATTCCCATTCCTTCTCCGCCTGGCTTCGGTCCATTTTCTCGATTTCCTGAAAATACCGGTCCCGTTTTGCCCCGTGTACCGCATTCATGATTGATTTCCCTTCTGTTTCTCCCACGGCCTCAGTTTGGCCGGGAGTTTCTGAATCAGTTTATTGATCATGACCTCGCTCCGGTCGAGCAGGTTCGCCAGAAAACAGGACCGGGCCACAATCAGCCCCAGCGCCGGAATCCAGAGAAGAAATCCCGGCACGCCCGGTGGAATGGAAAGCAGCAGTCCGATCACAAACAGGAGTACACCTCCCGCGATAAAGAGCGGACCCCGCCATTTTGCCTCCCCTTTTCCGGTTTTTTCCTGACGACGTTCATATTGATCCATGAACCGCTCGCCCGGCTGTGCATCTGCCATCTGGCGGTATCGTTTCATCAACTTGTCTTTGAGTTGTTTCAGCATCGTTTTTTCCTGCCTTTCTGTGGGATTTCCTACCTGAGTAAAAAGCTATGGATCAGCGGCGGATCGGCAAATGGGGTAAAATATGCATTGTCCGCGCAGAAATCGTCTACTTTCCTTCCTCTGGCAATCATCTGTGAAACAACAGCATTTTTTCACGGCAGAAACCACAGGGCGGGAGGCAATGGGGAAGATACAGCGAGAGAATACACGTTTTTCCGTATTGAAGGAGCAGGACAAAGAATTTACAAAAGGATATCGTGTGCTTGGAGGATAACATAACTATTTCTGTCCAGACGGGGAGGATGATCCAATGGCTGAACAATACGATATATTTGTCATCGGCTCGGGACCGGCCGGCGGGACTATTGCCGCCAGATGCAGTGAAGCGGGAAAAAAGGTTGCCATTGCCGAAGAACGGGGGTTTGGCGGAACCTGTCCCCTGCGGGGATGCAACCCCAAAAAAGTCATGGCCGGCGCGGCGGAAATCATCGGCAGAATCCGGGACATGGAAGGCAGCGGCATTGTCCCCGGCAGCCGCATTGACTGGAAGGATCTTCTGGCCTTCAAACGTTCGTTTACCGAACCGGTTCCGGAGGGCAAACAGAAAGCGCTTCAGAAAAAAGGTATCGACACCTTTTCGGAAGGCGCCCGTTTTACCGACAGTCATACCGTGCAGGTGGGGGATCGCACCCTCCAGGCCGGGAAATTTGTCATCGCCACCGGTGCAAAGGCACGGGAGATGGACATCCCCGGCAAGGAGCACCTGATTCCGGGGGAAGCCTTCATGGAAATGCCGGAGATGCCCGACAGTATCGTTTTTATCGGTGGCGGATACATTTCCTTTGAGTTCGCCCACATTGCCGCCCTTGCCGGGGCGGATGTCAGGATCCTGGAAATGGCGGACCGCCCGCTGGGCGCCTTTGATCCGGATCTGGTCGATCTGCTGGTCAAGTCATCGGAGGAGATGGGAATCCAGATCCATACGAATATGGGAGTGCAGGCGGTCAAATCGGAAGGTGACCGGCTGATTCTGCATGCCGGGGAAAACGGTTCCAATGTCTTTGAAGCCCGCCGGGTCATCAACAGTTCCGGCCGGGTTCCCAATATTGACGGGCTGGCACTGGAGCGGGTGAATGTCGAGGCCACCGGAAAGGGAATCACCGTCAACGAATACATGCAGAGCGTTTCCAATCCGGCGGTCTATGCGGCAGGTGATGTGGCCGCTACCCCTTTTCCGCTGACCCCGACCGCCGCGATGGAGGCCAATGTGGTGGTGGAAAACATTCTGAACGGGAACAGTGCCAAAGCGGATCATACCGGCATTCCCAGTGTCGTCTTTACCCTGCCGCCCCTGGCGGCGGCCGGACTGGGCGAGGCGGATCTGAAGGAGAAGGGAATCGAATATGAGAAGAAATTTTCGGATACCTCTGAGTTCTTCACGTCCCGGCGGATCGGCCTGCACCATTCGGCCAGCAAGATTCTGCTGGAAAAGAATACCGGACGGATTCTCGGGGCCCATCTGATGGAACATCATGCCGAGGAGATGATCAACGTCTTTGCTCTTGCCATCCGGCTCGGGCTGACAGCCGAGGATCTCGGGAAGGTCATCTGGGCCTATCCGACCGCAACCTATAATCTGAACCATCTTC
>JBEPXL010000662.1:0-2602 GCA_041641935.1 Desulfobacteraceae bacterium
CGCCTCGATGGCGGCATTCAGGGCCAGCAGGTCCGTCTGCCGCGCAATCTCTTCAATGATGGTAATCTTTTCAGCGATCTCCCGCATGGCCGTAACCGTTTCATTGACGGCTTCTCCGCTTTCCCTCGCGCTGCGGGAGGCAGCCCCGGCAATCCGTTCCGTGGAATCGGCATTCTGTGCATTCTGGTGAATATTGGCCGCCATCTGCTCCATGGAGGCAGAGGATTCCTCTGCGGCGGCGGCCTGCTCCGAAGCCCCCTGTGACATCTGTTCCGATGTCGCACTCATGGCCTGGCTGCCGAGCATGACATTGTCAGCACCGGTTCTGACGTTCCGCACCATTTCATTGAGGCTGTGGATCATGTGATTCAATGCGCTCATCAGTGCATCCCTGTCCGAGCGTTCCCGGACAGTTACGGTCAGATCCCCGTCGGCCAGAAGCCGGACCGCCTCCGTCGCCTCCCGGTTGGCGGCGATCAGCCGGTTCAGGCTGACCTTCATCCGGTCGAAATCGCCCCGGAATTCCGCCGTGACGGCAGCGGGTGTTTCTCCTCTGGCAAGGCGGTCGAGGGTGTCGGATACCACCTCGACCGGACCGGCGACCGCCTCGATCAGTTCATTGATGGTCAGGACAATCCCGGCCCAGTCACCGGAAAAGGCGCTGGTGTCTCCCCGGGTGTCAAGTTTGCCCTCCCGGACCGACTGGATCAGATCCGACGTCACGTTGACGGGAATCAGGAAGGCGGCCACGATGCCGTTCATTCCCTCCACAAGACGCTGCCAGTCCCCTTCAAAGGAGGCCGCGTTCCCGCGGGCGTTCAGATTTCCCTGCTGCACGGCCTCGATCAGGCCGTTGGCCTCATCGAGAACCGACTGAATGGTTCCGCGCATGTCCCGGAAGGCGTCCGCCAGCATGCCGACTTCATCCCTGCGCTGAATCTCGATATCATGATTCAGCTCCCCCGCCGCGATTTTTCCGGAAATTTCCGTAATCCGCCGCATGGGGCGCGTGATGCTCAATGTCAGAAAAACCGCAGCCAGAATACCGAGCAGCACAGCGATGACCGCAGCCCCCGTTGCGATCCGGGAGCGGAAGGAAACAATCTCCTCGACATCGGCTGTTTTTTCCGCAGCCGCCTTGCGGGCGGAAAGGGCGATCTCCTGCACCAGGGGTTCGATGGCATGAACGGCCTCCCGCATGGACGCCGTCAGGTTCCGGATGTGGTCATCCTCGGCCACCAGAGCGTCAAACGCCATGCCGTAATTCTGAAAGCCGGTGCTGACAAATTCCATGTGGGCCTGCAGAACATCCGACTGTCTGAACTGGTCGAGAATGGCGGAAATGGTGGCATGAACCTTTTCCACGTACTGCCTGTCCTGTCGCAGCAGATAATCCTTTTCGTGCCGCCGGACCATGAGTACCATCGATTCCACATGGGGAACAAAGATGCTGTGAATGGCTTTTTCCATGGCCCGGGCTGCGGTCTGCATCCGGTCGAACGCCACATCCGGATCCTGCGGCAGATAGGGATCGCCCGGGTTTTCCCGGAAAGCGGTTTCATAGTCATTCAGCGCCGCCAGCTGGGCATCGCGGGAAACGGGATCACAGGGGCTCGCCTTCAGCAGGGTACGGTACGTCAGAATGGTTTCGCTCAGCGCCTGTCTGTCCTCCGGGGACCGGGTCCGCAGAAAATCCTTTTCCTCCCGGCGCATCTGGAGATAGGCGATATAGATATCATCCACGGAATAGGCGGGCATCCGGTCCATGATCTTATGCACCACACTGCGGAATTCTCCCTGGAGCCCGGAATTGTGATCCAGCCCCCGTTTCTGCCATGCCTCCGCCAGATCATGGAATCCCTTTCCGTATTTTCGCGCATTCAGAATGACCTGTTCGGCCTGCTTCACATTGCCCTGATTCAGATCAATAATCCCCCTTGCTGAATCAACCAGCTTTTGTAAATTCCGGTCGAGCAGGTCGATGTACTGCAGGTCTTTCCGGAGCAGAAAATCCTTTTCGCTCCTCCTGCACTGCAGCATGGCGGTTTCGGCGGCTGTCGCCAGTTCGGCGATCCGGATTTCGGTCCCCATGAGCCGCCGGAACTGGTGCAGGGCGTTTTGAACTGCAAAATGATAAATGATCACCGCAACGGCCAGCAGAACAAAAACAATACCGAATCCTGCCGTCATTTTCATACCCGTCTTCATATTCTGCATCATGATTCCGCCCTCCCCCGAATCGTCTGAATATACCGCATGTACAGCTTCTTCCTCATCAATCTCATTATACCGTACCTGCCCGGCATTGCCAAACTGATTGTTAGAAAATTGTTAGCGTACAGTTCAGGGGAAAATGACGGGCATTTCAGTTAAAAACGACCAGAAGAAGCTGTTTTTGGAATATTCCGGCGGGATTGCCGGACGGTTCGGCCCGGCGGAAGGGGGCTGGAACAGAAGAGGGAGGCGGGGAGATCAGTCGGCGGCTTCCGGATCGGGAGATTTCCGGTCCTGCTTTTTCAACCGCTCTTTCCATGCCGACAGATCCTTTTCTTTGAGCTGCTCTTTCAGTTTTTTCCACTTGTCCGCGATATTTTCCGAAAAA
>JBEPXL010000663.1:0-2600 GCA_041641935.1 Desulfobacteraceae bacterium
TTTCCAGGACCCGTCCAGATGCTTCGCCGTTTCGATTGCCGCATCACTTTTTGTGTAGATCCGGCCCTGTTTCAGCAGAATCACCGTGCCGTCTTCCAGTGCATGAATCCCATGCCTTTTCTGAAGATTCCGGCCAAGTGGAGACTGGGCCGGGACAAACCGGAATTTCCGGTGTCTGTCTCTTCTGATGATGAAGATCACAGAAGCCTCGCACAGGTTGCAGACGCCGTCGAATATGAAGATGAAATGACCGTTCATGTTACTGTTTTCACGCTGGAGCAGGTAGACGTGCTGTGAATCACGGAGAAAGAGTCTGGATCTCCCGCAAAAAAGTAAGCCCGCTTTACATCGATGCAATGAATGATTTTATTATCAGTACATCACACAATCAGTTCGGACAGGGCAGGCAATGTCACCCGCCCGCCCGCTGTATGGCGGGCACGAAAAGACAGTGCCCACCCCTGCTGCTACTCATTTCGTATTTCTGACCATTACAGAAGGAGGAGGGAACCCTATATGGAAACGAATCAGCGAACGGCTCTGGTAACCGGCGGCAGCCGTGGGATTGGTGCTGCCATTGTGCGGCGTCTGGCCGAAGACGGCTGCAAGGTGGCGTTTACCTATGTCCATTCAAAGGATGCGGCGGATCAGCTTGTGTATGAACTTTCGGGCAAAGCGATTGCCCTGCGGGCGGATGCCGCAGATACCGGGGAAATGTCCGGCCTTGTGGACCGGGTGGTTGAACAGCTCGGGCGTCTGGATGTTCTTGTGAACAATGCGGGTATTTTTTCCAACGTCCCCATGTGGGATGCAACGGACGAGGAGTTTGAAAAAGTGATCAGCATCAATGTCCGGGCGGTTTTTCTGGCATCCCGTGCCGCGGCCCGGATGATGCAGTCCGGTGGCCGCATCATCATTATCGGCAGCGTAAACGGGGATCGAATTCCCTTTGACGGTGTGGCACTGTATGGCATGAGCAAGGCGGCCGTGCAGGCGCTGGCCAAGGGATGGGCCCGGGATCTCGGCCCCTGCGGCATCACCGTCAACTGCGTCCAGCCCGGCCCCATTGATACGGATCTGAATCCCGCCGACGGGGACTTCGCCGAAGCCCTGAAACCGATCACGGCCCTCAACCGGTATGGCAGGGCGGAGGAGGTGGCGTCGCTGGTTGCATTTCTGGCCGGTCCGGAAAGCGCTTATATTACCGGGGCGAGTCTGGATATTGATGGCGGGTTCAATGCTTGACAGTCCTGCATGTGTATGAAAAAAATTATTTCATACACATGCAAGGAGGGGACAGAAATGCGTACCAATATTTTCATTGACGATGAATTGATGGAGGAGGCGATGGCCCTCAGCCATCTGAAAACGAAACGTTCCGTTGTTGAAGCCGGGCTTAAGCTGCTGATTCAGATCAAGAAGCAGGAACAGATCAAAAACCTGCGCGGGAAGATGAAATGGGACGGTGATCTGAATAAAATGAGGTCAGACCAATGATGCTGGTGGATTCATCTGTATGGATCGACTATTTCAACGGAAATCCCACATGGCAGACCGATTTGCTGCATCATTCCCTCTCCCGTATCCCTGTTGTCATCGGGGATGTAATTCTCACAGAGGTTCTACAGGGTTTCAAGTCGGATAAGGATTATGAAACCACCAAACAATTCCTCAGTGTTCTTCCATTTCGTCAGATTGGTGGTTATCAGGTCGCTGTTCAATCCGCCCACCATTACAGAATTTTGCGGAAATCCGGTGTTACGGTACGGAAAACAATTGATATTATCATCGCGACTTTCTGTATTCTGGAAGGTTTGCCATTGCTTCATGATGACCGGGATTTTGAGCCTATGGTTACTCATTTTTCCCTGCAGGTACCTTCCCCCCTGTGATTTTCACAGGCCGGATTTTTGTGAATGGTATGAAGCTTTCTGCCTTATCAGCGGGAGGCAGACTCACTGACACCCGCCGATAAGGCATGACCTTCCTGCAGCCCCAGGATTAACCGGAAGCGTCTGAAAACACCTGATAACCGGAAAGAATCTCCAGTGCCCGCATTACCTGATAATCATTCCGGAGTTCTTCGAGGGTCAATTCCCCATAGCGGTTTTCGCTCCGGCGGCGCTGTTTTTCCGGCTCTCCATTCTGTTCCTCATCTCCGGTCAGTGCATCTTCCAGAACGTCCTCTTCACCATTCAGCGGCTGCGCTTCCAGATGATTTTCCAGATCCTTTTCCCGCAGGATTCCCGCTGCCGTCTCTTCGGTTCCATCGGCAGACTGCTGCTGAACCTCTATGTCCGGTACGATGCCTCTGGCCTGGATGGACCGCCCGTTGGGGGTATAGTAGCGGTAGATGGTAAACTTGACGCCATAGCCGTCCTGCAGGGGCGCTACCGTCTGGACGGAACCTTTTCCGAAGGTGGGCGTACCGAGGATGATGCCCCGTTTGTGGTCCTGAAGCGCTCCGGCCACGATTTCGGATGCGCTGGCGCTGCCGCCGTTGACCAGAACGACGATGGGATAGAACTGCTCCTCCTCGTTCCGGTGGGCCTTGTAATCCTTGTTTTCAAAGCGTCCTTTGGTGGAGACAATGGTTCCTT
>JBEPXL010000664.1:0-2090 GCA_041641935.1 Desulfobacteraceae bacterium
ATGACCGGGAGTGCATCACCAAAAAGCTCCGGATTCACGGATGGCTGAAAAATATCGATAAAACCGATCCGCTCCAGTATTACGGTTCGGACGCCATTCACATCAAAAAGCTGGTCAGCGCTGACCACGCTCTCGGGGAAAAGCTCCACGAAGACCTGCCCTACATCAAGGCGGAGGTCGTCTGGACGGTCCGCCAGGAAATGGCCCGCACGGTGGAGGATTTTCTGTCCCGCCGGAGCCGTGCCCTGCTGCTGGATGCCCGTGCCAGCATTGACATGGCCCCCGAGGTGGCGCGTCTCATGGCTGAAGAACTGGGCCATGATGCTGCCTGGCAGTCATCCCAGGTGGAGGAATACAGCAGGCTGGCAAAGGAGTATCTGCTGGCGTAACACCGGAACATTACCCTGCTAATGAGGAGGAGGTAACGTATGTCGAACGTCATTATGGCTCTTGACCAAGGTACCACCAGTTCCCGTACGATTCTTTACAACGAACGCGGAGAAACCCTCGCCATGGCCAATGAGGAATTCCCCTGTCAGTACCCGAAAGCAGGCTGGGTGGAACAGGAGGCGGAGGATATCTGGCGGACCCAGAAGAACACCATGTTTCAGGCCCTTGAAAAGGCCGGTCTGACCCTGGGGGATGTCGATGCCATCGGTATCACCAATCAGCGGGAAACGGTGATCGCCTGGAATGCCAGAACCGGCGAGGCGGTGGGCAAGGCCATTGTATGGCAGTGCCGCCGCACCGCCGATTACTGCGATCAGTTGAAAGAAGAGGGATTTGACAAGGTCATCAAGGACAGGACAGGTCTGGTGACCGACGCCTACTTTTCCGGTTCCAAGATCCGGTGGATTCTCCGGAATATTCCCGAAGCACGGGAACTCGCCTCGCAGGGTACGCTCAGGGTCGGCACAGTGGACAGCTGGCTCATCTGGAAACTGACCGGCGGGAAAGTCCATGCCACCGACGTCAGCAACGCCTGCCGTACCATGATCTACAACATCCACGAAATGAAATGGGAACCGGAAATCCTGGACAAGCTGGGAATACCCGATGATATTCTGCCGGAGGTGAAACCCTCCAGCGGCATCCTGGGCAAAACCGACAAGGGCATCTTCGGCCAGGAGGTTCCCATCGCCGGCGTCGCCGGAGACCAGCAGGCGGCGCTCTTCGGACAGGCCGGCTATGAAAAGGGAATGACCAAGATCACCTACGGAACCGGATGCTTCATGGTGATGAACACGGGAACCGAGGCGATTCCGTCGCCGTCGGGCCTGCTCACCACCATTGCCTGGCAGATCGGCGACAAGGTGACCTATGCGCTGGAAGGGTCCGTCTTTATCGCCGGTGCGCTGATGCAGTGGATGCGTGACGATCTCAATCTGTTTACCAATGTCGCCGATACCCAGGAGATGGCCACCGCCATCCCGTCCACCGAAGGACTCTATATTGTTCCGGCCTTTGTCGGACTGGGAGCGCCCCACTGGGATCCCTACGCCCGGGGCATCATCGTGGGGCTTACCCGGGGCACGACCAAAAACCATATCGTCCGGGCCGGTCTGCAGGCGATGGCCTATCAGGCCAACGATCTGCTGACCGCCATGGTCCAGGACTCGGGCATCCGGATCAAGATCGTGAAAGTAGACGGCGGCGCCAGCGCCAATGACTATCTCTGCCAGTTCCAGGCCGACATACTCGGCGTCAAGGTGAGCCGCCCCGAAAACATCGAAACCACCGCCATGGGGGCGGCATTTCTGGCCGGACTGGCCGTCGGCATCTGGAAGGATACGGACGAGATCAAGGCGTACTGGAAGGAAGAACGTTCCTTCCAGCTGAACCAGTCCCAGGAAAAGGTGGACCAGTGTCTGCGCGGCTGGCAGAAGGCTGTGGAGCGGTCCAGAGGATGGGAAAAGGATTGATCAGCGAAACCCGCAGTGTCAGGGAGGGCCGGTAAGCAGGCAGCACTCCCTGGTGCTTCCTCTCCTTTCAGCATCAAGGCGTTTAACCGGATACTGAACCTTACTTTCCTGCGAAAAGGAGGAATATATGAATCCATTTCTCGGTGAACTCATTGGAACCGCTCTGCT
>JBEPXL010000664.1:2100-2593 GCA_041641935.1 Desulfobacteraceae bacterium
CAACGGTGTCGTTGCCAATGTGGTCCTGACCGGCACAAAGGGAAACAATGCCGGATGGATCGTCATCACCTGGGGCTGGGCCATGGCCGTTTTCGTGGCCGTTTTCACTGTGGCCGCCTTCAGCGGCGCCCACATCAATCCGGCGGTCTCCATCGGTCTGGCCATCGCCGGAAAGTTTGAATGGGCCAAAGTCCCGGCCTATATCCTGGCCCAGTTTCTGGGGGCATTCCTGGGCGCCTTCCTGGTGTGGCTCGTGTACCGGCCCCATTATGCCGTTACCGAAGACCATGACCTGAAACTGGCCACCTTCGCCACCGGACCGGCCATCCGCAATACCGCCTCCAACCTCATCGGGGAGATCATCGGCACCTTTGTGCTGGTCTTCGCGGTTCTCTTTCTCGCCGTGTCGGTCTTCGGACTCGGTGCGCTGGATGCCCTTCCGGTCGGTCTGCTGGTGCTGGCCATCGGTCTCTGTCTGGGCGGAACCACCGGA
>JBEPXL010000665.1:0-2589 GCA_041641935.1 Desulfobacteraceae bacterium
CGCGACAGCGAAGTTGACGCCACGCCGGACGGCCTCGCCCGGGGAAGTGAACTGATCCGGTCCCACCGGCTCTGGGAATCCTACCTGTTCCACAGACTCGGCGTCGATGCGGATGAAGCCCATTTTCCCGCTCACCAGCTCGAACATTTCACCGATGATACCCTGCAGTCCGAACTGGCCAGGGCGACGGGGCATCCGGAAACCGATCCGCATCAGAAACAGATTCCGGCACAGAAGAAAGATGACCGGGATTGAAATCCCGGTTTGAATCGTGAAAACCGGCTGAAGCCGGTTGATGCAATCGGCGGGGGAGGGGCTTTTTCTGAGTCAGCCGGGGATTCTTGTCTCAGGCCGCATAATCGGCTGCTGTATCAACAACAATGAGCTTGCATTTTACCGCTTTAGCGGTATATTTGTTGGGATTTGTCTGGTTTTTCTTCTTGTTGAACCCTTTACACGGCTTTTTTTCCGCTATGGCGGTAAAAATCACAGCAGAAAATCTCGAAGACATTGGTCCGGTGGTCCGGTTTCACCGGAAACGGGCCGGGCTATCCCGGATTGCCCTTGCCGATATTGCGGGGGTGGGTAAAACGGTGGTGTTCGATATCGAACATGGAAAAACATCCGTGCGGTTGAACACGCTTTTTGCTGTATTGAACGCACTGAATATTTCCGTATTCCTGGACGGACCGATCATGCATCAGTTTGCAGAGACAGAGAAATGAGAAAGGCTTGGGAAAGATATTCCATCCAGCGAAGGTAACCATCAATAAACGCACAGGAAATCATGAACAGCGAGGAGTTTGAACGGTGAAGCGCCGGTATTCCCTGCCGAGAAAATTTCTTGATCATTGCCTTCCGGTTCCGATATACTGAACAGCTTTTGGATTTGAATTTCCGGTAAGCCCGCCGTGCGTACCCGATGATGGTCGTGCGGCGTTGCATTTCCGGTACATGAACCCGGTTCCGGATCATCAGAATATGGAAAGCATTTCGGACCAAGGAGGCGCGTCATCAGAAACAACGATCTATTTCAGAATACGTCCGGCGGCGACTATGATGCCGCTTCCCTTGAGGTGCTGCGGGGGCTCGACCCCGTAAAGCGCCGGCCGGGCATGTATACCGATACCACCCGGCCCAACCATCTGGCCCAGGAAGTCATCGACAATGCCGTGGATGAGGCCATCGCCGGATTCGCCAGACGGATCGGCGTGATCTATCACGAGGACGGTTCCCTGGAGGTGAGCGACGACGGCCGCGGCATGCCCACGGACATGCATCCCGAGGAAAAGATGACCGGGGTCGAGGTCATCATGACAAAGCTTCATGCCGGGGCCAAGTTCAGCAACAAAAACTACCAGTTTTCCGGCGGCCTTCACGGCGTGGGCGTGTCGGTGGTCAATGCGCTGTCCCGGCGGGTGGAAGTGGAAATCCGGCGCGGCGGCAAAAAGTACGCCATCGCCTTTGAAAACGGCGCAAAGGTTACAGACCTGGAAGAAACCGGCACGGTGGGGCAGCGGAATACCGGAACCACCATCCGGTTCTGGCCCGATGAAAAGTACTTTGAAACCCCGCAGGTGTCCGTCCGGCGGCTGAAGCACGCCCTCCGGGCCAAGGCGGTGCTCAGTCCCCGCCTTACCGTGACGTTCCACAACAGGAACACCGGTGAAACCGATACCTGGTATTTCGAGGAAGGGCTGAAGGATTATCTGCTGGAAAACCTCTCCGAATACGAGCGTATCCCCGAATCTCCCTTCACGGGCAGACATGAAGGGCAGGACGAATCGGTGGAATGGGCGGTGGTCTGGCTGCCCGAAGGGGGACAGATTACGGCGGAAAGCTACGTCAACCTGATCCCCACCCTGCAGGGCGGAACCCATGTCAACGGCTTCCGGAGCGGCCTGCTGGCGGCGGTGCGGGAGTTCTGCGAGTTCCGGAACCTGCTGCCCCGGTCCATTAAACTGGCCCCCGAAGACCTTTGGAACCGGTGCTGCTACGTTCTTTCGGTCAAGATCAGTGATCCCCAGTTTTCCGGCCAGACCAAGGAGCGGCTCTCCTCCCGCCAGTGCGCCTCCTTTGTCTCCGGTGTGGTGCGGGACGCATTCGCCCTGTGGCTGAACCAGAACACCGAAGCCGGTGAAAAGCTGGCGGAACTGACCATCGACAGCGCCCGGAAGCGGCTCAAAGCAGCAAAGACCGTGGTGCGGCGCAAGGCGGGATCCGGCCCCACGCTGCCCGGAAAACTGGCCGACTGTCTCTCCCAGGATCCGGCGGAGACCGAACTCTTTCTGGTGGAAGGCGACTCCGCAGGCGGATCGGCCAAGCAGGCCCGGGACAAGCAGACCCAGGCGGTGCTGCCGCTGCGGGGCAAAATCCTCAACACCTGGGAAGTGGACACGGCTGAGATCCTCAAGTCCAAGGAGATTCACGACATCGCCGTGGCCGTGGGGGTGGACCCCGGGGCCGACGATCTCTCCGGGCTCCGGTATCACAAGATCATCACCCTGGCCGACGCGGATTCCGACGGGCTCCACATCGCAAGCCTCCTCTGCGCCCTTTTTCTGAAGCATTTCAAGCCGCTGGTGGCCT
>JBEPXL010000666.1:0-2584 GCA_041641935.1 Desulfobacteraceae bacterium
AAAAGGGGTCAGCGGATCGGTCACCTTCGATCCGGAGAATCCCGAAGCGATTACCGGAAACGTGGTTGTTCAGGCGGACCAGATCCTGATGGCCAATGAACGGATGACAAAAATGCTCCATGCGGAAGAATGGCTCCATGTGGCGGAAAGACCGACCGCGGAATTCACCGTCAAGGAAGTGATTTCCTCTGAAAAAACCGGTGACAATCAGTATGAACTGGGGATCAGGGGGGATTTCAGCCTCAACGGGGTGACGAAAGAACTGGTCGCTCCGGTGATCCTCAACTACCAGCCCGGCAAACTGAACGCGCGAAACGGCAAGGGGGAAGGAGACCTGCTGGTCGTCCGAAGCAATTTCGCCTTTGACCGGCGTCATTTTGAAATTCAGCCGGAACGGGGACCGGAAAAGGTGGCCTACATGATCAATATCGAAGCCGGTATTGTGGGCTTTGCCCCGAAAGAGTAGATATTGCTGCGATTCGCGAGCGAAGGGAGTAATGTGTCATGGGCAACAGATCATCGATTGTACTGACGGGATTCCTCCGGGGGCCGGCGCTGGTACTGGTTTTTGTACTCTTTCTGCCGGCAGCGGCGCTGTCCGCAGCCGCCCCGGAGCAGTTGATTGTGTTTCTGCAGCCGGATGCCTCGGAGATGGACCGGACGTTTCAGGAAAAGTATCTGCCGCAGATCCGGGAACTGGCACAATCCATGAATGTGGAAGTGTCCGTTGCGGATGCCCGCAAAAACGCGCCGGAAGAGGTGGCGCTGACGCCGCTGCTGGTCTATCAGAACCACCGGGGCCGTTCGGTCTATCAGGGGCGGACGACCACCCTGGACCGGGTGCGGAATTTCATCCGGACGTCCCGGTTTGTTCCCCAGGGGGATGCGGCGTATGAACGCACGGATATTCCGGTCTGGGAGTACGGGCGTACAAAGCTCTGGGCGCCGATCAAGGTGGCGGCGGTGACAGGGACACCGCCGGAGGGATACGATCACGAAGCGTTTGTCCGGGAAGCCCGGCAGGCGATGGAGCGGGGGTTTGATGACTTCCGGACAAGGGAGAAGGTTTCCCTGGGACGGGCGGACCGGGGGTTTTACATGGATTTCTATCCCTGGCGGGCTGATGACGGCACGTTGTATCTCTCCCTTGCGCTCTACTCCATGTTCGACTGCCATACACCGGTGTTTGAAATGAAGAAGCCGCCGCTGATCGGTCCGTGGGAAGACCGGGAAAAGATGTTTGAAAAGGCCGGGGAACTGATGGAAGCGGCGGTGAAAAAGCAGATCGCGGATACGGAATCCGGAGACGGATTTCATCCGGTGGCAGGGGATGTTTCCACAGCGGACTGGACGGCAATGGGGTTTCCGCTGCCGCAAAAGCCGGAAAACGAGTCTGTGGTTCCGGTGGATGCGGAACTGCCGCAGGAGTGGACGCTGAGTGAACCCGGCCCAAACGATCCGCCGATGGTGCTGTTCCGGTTTCCTGCGCCGATTGATCAGTACAAGGGCGAGGCGACCCGCGGGAAAGGATCGCTGAAATTTCCGGATTCACTGGAAGTCAGCGGCAGCGAGGGGTATGTGGAGATTGATCCGACATCGGTGACGATGGGGGTTCCCGATCTGGACCAGGCCCTGCAGAGCAGTGTCTTTCTGAAGACGAAGACCTATCCGGTGTCAAAGTTCGTCGTTTCGGCGGCCCAGGGGGAAAACCGGCCGCTGAGCTACGGGCGGTTGTCGGCGGCTTCGGTGAGCGGCACGTTCACCCTCAAGGGCAGAGAGGTTCCCATGACCCTGCCGGTGGAAATGGAACCGGTGCTGGGAGAGGACGGAAAGCCGAAGCTGCTGGCGAGGGGTTCTTTCCGGATCAATGTGGATGAGTTCGATATTGAAGGCGCGGACGGTCCCTCCCCTGCCAACAAGACGGTGATCATCGATGTGAATCTGGTGTTTCAGCCGGAGGCGTGAGGGAGAAAATTGTTGGGAATTCCGCCTTCAGGCGGCCTGGTGTTCATGTCATCCGGTATGCCCGTAATGCACCGCCTGAAGGCGGAACTCCATACGTTTTATGCAGATTGACAGGATCAGAGGCCGATGATACAGATCGTCTTCACCATCGGCTTCTCCTCTTCCGGAATATCCCCATCTGTGTCGAAAGAGTCCGAAGGTTCATCTCCAAGCCAATCATCCACAGCACCATCCTGATCTCTGTCCAGTCCAAAGGCGATCTGCATGTTCTGGACATTTTCAAGCACAGGTTGAGGGCCAGCGCTGGTGTCTGCTTCCTCCCGCATCAGTGTACTGGTGTCCGGATCGATGTAAAACCTGATTTCATCTATGGGCGAGGGATTGAAAAAGGAGATGGTGCTTTCTGCCGGAAAGGTTGACTGGACATGATTATCATAAGTGACGCCGTTCAGAGTAAAAGGGGCAAACTGCAGTCGGGAAAAATTCGCCATCATCTGAATAGCTGTGATGTATAGCACTTCTGCCGCAAAAGGCTCGTAATCATGAGGCGTACTTACGATCACCGGGAGGAACCATTGAGGTGATTCATACAATTCGCCATTGCAGTAGCATTCTTCTT
>JBEPXL010000667.1:0-2580 GCA_041641935.1 Desulfobacteraceae bacterium
CGGTGTCATCAAGAACAGAAACGGTTTCGGCCTTCTGGAACGGCGGCGGACCCGTCTGTTCAAGACGCTGTATGACGCCTTCTTTCTGGATCCGCTGGAGAAGGTGCGCCTCGATGCGACACCGGTGCTCTCCTTCTACAGCACGGAAGACCGGATTCTCAATATCTATGACGGGATGTTCGGCAGTTCCTATGAAAACGAAGTCCGGCGGGTCTGCCCCCTTGCCCGGTTCCGTATGCTGGAGACAGACCATTTTCTGTCGCGGAAAACGGCGCGGGTGCAGGCACTGGGGGAAGTTCTCGATTTTCTGCGGGATCAGTCCTCCGGCAGATCAAACCCGACCGGCAGATCGTCCTCTCCGGAAAATGCTGATATGCCTTCGGAAGTCACGTCTTTGGGAAACATGCGGAGTTCGGATGGCGCAAAGGGGTAGTTCGGAAGGTATTGAAGCGTCAGACGGGCCACAGCCAGTCCCTGTTCATGGTCTCTTGTTTTTTTCCTGCTGTCCCGGTCGGCCTGCTGACTGAGCCACTGTTTGTGGAGGGCAAACGCCCTTGGATCCGGGGCGGTCATCCCGGCCGGATAACCGTCATCACCAATGATAATCTGATGAAACTTCGGTGAAGCGATCAGCCACTGAAGATTCCGGATTTCAGCAGCTTCCAGATCGCCATTTTCCCCCATCCTTCGCCGGTCTCTCTGAATGATCCGCCGGGGTTCGGGTTTGATCAGATCCACCATGAACCCTTCGTTATTTACGGCCCGGAAGTGACGCTGTCCGGCGGGCGCAAACGTCCGGTCCGCCTTTTTCAAAATGCCGATCAGACCTTCATTCCGGATCGTTTTATCGCCAACCAGTTTCAACGGGGGACGCACATCCCACAGCAGGTCAATGTCACCGGTCGCCAGGATGGGACTGTCAAGAAAGATACCTGCGGCCACTTCATAGGCGAACATGGCATGGGTTCCGACAACAAGAAGATTCTTTCCCAGAATACCCTGCTGCTCCAGCAGGCGCAGTATTCCGGTTACGAGCCTGGGAACGCGATCCAGGCGGGCCGCTTTGCAGAATCGCGCCTGTTCCGCCAGCCGTGTCTTTACTGCCGCCAGCCGTTCTTTTACCGCCTGCTTGTTGTGTTGAAACCGTTCCAGTATCTGTGCCGTCTCCGGCGAACGGGGACCGAGGCTTTTACCGTACCCGTTCCGGTCCAGCGTCCGGAACAGATATTCCCTGCCTTTGGATTTTTTCCAGTGCATACCGCCCCGGAAGGAACGGCTTTTCCGGTAAACATCTGTAAAGGCTTCGTAAACCTGAGCGGTATCGAGGTAAACCCGCCGCTGGCTGTTGGTCCATTCCTGAAACATCATAGCGTTTTCCTTCAAAAATGAATTTTACCAATTTTGAAGGAAAACGGCCTGCATGTCAATGAACACCTCTGTTCCAATATATCACGGCAGATGCCCGGTCTGCATTTTCATGCACCATCAGAGGGCGGGAGGGATTTCCCGGCGATGGCCACTGCAGTTTCTTTCCCTCTTCTTTCCGGTGTGCCGCGCCCCCTTCTGCCTTCTCCCTTTCCGTTTCCACCGGCTTTCTTTGCCGTCCGGGCATATTCAGCGCCCGCGCCGCCTTCGATCAGCATTTTAAACTCTGCCACCAGTTTTTTCATCCGTTCCGCCTGATAGTACATCTCCTCGGAAGCGGAGGCAGATTCTTCGGCATTGGCCGCATTCTGCTGGGTAATCATCTCGATATCCCCGACGGCTCTGCTGATCTGGGAAATCCCCTCGGCCTGCTGAACCGATGCCGCGGCGATGCGGTCGATCAACCGGCTCACCTGTCCGGCATTTTCCATGACTTCCGTGAAATTCTCCCGGGCAGAGGAGACAACACTGGTTCCTTCCCGGGCTTTCTGAACCGTTTCGGCAATCAGTTTTGACGTACTGCCGGCAGCCTCGCCTACCCGTTTTGCCAGATTCCGCACCTCATCGGCAACAACGGCGAAACCGTCACCGGTTCTGCCGGCCCGGGCGGCTTCAATGGCTGCATTCAGTGCCAGCAGGTTGGTCTGAAACGCTATTTCATCAATGGTCTGGATGATCTTGGAAGTATCTTCACTCGCGCTGGAAATCTCCTCCATGGAACGAATCAGGGCATTCATGGAAACATTGGCATTCTCAATGACTTCAGAATTTCTTTTCACCAGCTGTTCCGCCTGGTCGGCACTCTCGACATTCTGGGTGGTCATGGAGTTCATCTCTTCCAGGGAAGATGCTGTCTCCTCTATGGCGGACGCCTGTTCGGACGCCCGGACTGCCAGAAGCTGGCTTGCGTCGGAAACCTGCCGGGAGGCGTTGAGAACATGGCTGTAGTTATCGGTCAGACCGGCCATGATGTTCTTCAAGGGACGAATCATGCCCAGTGTGGAAAATGTCATCAGAATCAAAATCCCCATGATCCCCACAAACAGGAGGACATTCATTTTCTGGGACCATGACATCCGGGAGGCTATATTCTGCTGTCCCTGTTCGGTTTTTTCCGTCGTCTGCTGAATGGTGTTCCGCAGATAGGCCATGAAC
>JBEPXL010000668.1:0-2580 GCA_041641935.1 Desulfobacteraceae bacterium
GGAACTGCGGCAGGGCGGTTTTTTCACCTGGCGGGGCAAGCAGCTGATTCCGGGAACCAACAGCCGGTCCAACGCACGGGTGCTGACGGAATTTCTGCTCCGGATGGAACAGGGGAAACTGGTGGATACCTTTTCGAGCCGGGAACTGAAGCGGCTCATCTACATGACCCAGCGGCGGATCCGGTATGCCTCCGCACCGGCCCTGGCCGACGCGGCGGTCTACTTTAAATCGGGGTCACTGTACAAGTGCAGGCCCGAAACCGGGTTCAACTGCGGCAAGTACAAGGGCAATGTCATGAACCTGCTCAACTCGGTGGCGATTGTGGAACATCCGGCCGGGGAGCGGCGGCTCCATTATCTGGTGGTGGTGATGTCCAATGTGCTGCGGAAGAATTCCGCCGTGGCGCATCAGACGCTGGGAATGCGACTCCAGCGGCTGCTGGAGTCGCATTATGGTGTCCCGAAGGCGGGAAATTAGCTTTTGGTTTCGGACAGCAGGGACGCCTGTTTCGGCGGAGTCCGGAAGATGAGGTCGTCGAGTTCGACGATCAGGTCACTGAGCCACTGGCTGCCCTGCGAATCACTGGCAAGGGCCACGGCGATGTACCGGCGGCCGTCCCGCTCGATGATGCCGCTGTCACAGTGATACTGCCGCCAGGTGCCGGACTTCCGGAAGATGCGGGTTCCCGGCCGCTCGGTCAGCAGCCCTTTCACGAATTTGTGGTGGATGGCCGGTTTGCTCAGGATCTCCTTCATCTGGACGCAGCCCCGGGGCGACACCAGAAGGCCGTTTTCGAGCATGTAGTAGAACCGGGCCACCTGCAGGGCCGTGGCGCCGTGGGAGAGGTTGTAGAGCGGGTCCCGTTTCCAGGCCGGGGATTTGCCGTACTCCTTTCCCACCCAGAGGCCGCCGTTGCGGGCCGGATCATAAAGGCGGTATTTGGGAGACTGGAGCAGATTCGCGAGATAGGTCTTGCCCACCCGGTTCAGCATTTCGGTGGCGGCTGTGTTGCTGGAGTTCCGGATCATGCGGGTGAGGGTGTCGCGGGTTTCGGCATCCAGTTTCATGTCGCCCCGCTCGATCCGCTCGAAGGCCCCCAGCAGGATGGCGATCTTGGGCAGGCTGGCGGCATACATCATCTGGTTGCCGTTGACGGCGGCCATGCGGGGGGCGTCGGGATTGGTGATGTCCACCAGGGAGACACAGAGTTTCTTCTGGTCCACCGCCTGCTGCAGATTGAGTTTTTGAATGGATTTTTCCAGTCCTTTCTGGAGAACCGGGTCGGCCTTGGTTCCCAGGGGCGGGCAGGATTGCCCGGCGTGGACGGAAATGGTGAAAAACAATAAAAAGATCGATGCAATTGCAGTAGATTGTTTTGTTTTCATAGCGTGCCTTATAAACATTACTGGAAAGTTTGTAAATGATTAAATCGCCCCGCGACCGTTCCGAAGCCTGCAGAACCCGATATCCGCTGCTGCGGAAATCGTGGCTCCGGTCGGCGTTTCTGTTCACCAATTTTCTGCTGATTCTGATGGCGCTGTACCATCTGAAACCGGCCAGCCGGTCTCTGTTCATCGAGTTCCTGGGAGCGGACCGGCTCCCCTATGTCTGGATCGGGACGGCGTCGGTGATGATGCTGTTTATTCCGGTCTACCACCGGATGGTGGCCCGGTTCAGCCGGTTTTATCTGGTGCTGGGCAGTTGTGCCGCTATCAGCGGAATGCTGATGCTCTTTTTTCTGCTGCTTTCCTCGCCCGGTCCCGTGGTGGCGGCGGCTTTCTATATTTTTGTGGATATCATCAGTGTGGTGCTGGTGGAGCAGTTCTGGAGTCTGACCAATTCCATGTTCACCACGGAAGACGGAAAACGGTGGTACGGTCTGGTCGGGACGGGCGGCCTTATCGGCGGGGTGGCCGGTGGTGCCATGGCGGCCTTTCTGATCGAACAGACGGCCCTGAAGACGGCCGGCCTGCTCTGGATCGCCTCGGGGATTGTGGGGATGATTTTTGTGCTGACCTGGGGCATGGCCCGTGTGGGGCTTTACTGTGAGGTGGATGAGATCCCGGAAACCGAAGAGCCGGTGGTGACGGCAGGCGGATGGCGTGCCCTGTGCCGGAACCGGTATATTCTGCTGATCGCGGGGCTGCTGCTGCTGGCCCAGCTTGCCTCGCCGCTGATCGATTACCAGTTCCTCATCATTGTGGAGGAGACGTATCCGGGGGTGGAAGACCGGACGGCGTTTCTGTCCATGTTCATGAGTCTGATGGGGCTGGTTTCCATCGTCATCAATCTGGCGCTGACGCCGCTGATTCACCGGCACTACGGGGTCATCCTGGGGCTGATGATTCAGCCGCTGATGATGAGTCTGTGCGCGTTCGGTTTTCTGGTGCAGCCGACGCTCTATTTCGGTGCGGCGGAAAAGATCAGCGACCGGGGGCTGGCCTACTCGATCAACCGGGCGTCCAAGGAACTGCTCTATATTCCGGTCTCACCGGTGCTGATCTATCAGGCCAAGGCGTGGATCGACATGTTCGGGTACCGGCTCTTCAAGGTGCTGGGTTCGTTTATTATCCTGCTGT
>JBEPXL010000669.1:0-2573 GCA_041641935.1 Desulfobacteraceae bacterium
CCTTTCAGCGGCACTGCAGACGCTTACCGAACAGATGGATGTCTCCGGCGCCGTCTGCATCGCCGGATTTCCGCCGGAACAGGTATCCTACCGCAATCTTCAGCTTCCCTTCACCGGAAAGAAAAAGATCGGGCAGGTCCTCCCCTTTGAACTGGAACCGATGCTGCCGTATCCCATCGATGATCTGATTACCGATTTTCATACCATCCAGAAGAGCGACGGCGGCAATCTGACCGATGTGATCGCCATGTCTGTGGAAAAGGATGCCTTTGCCGGTTATCTGGCGGCGCTCAAAAGCCACGGTCTGGATCCGAATATTGTCAGCATCGGCGGCTTTCCCACCATACACTTCCTCAACAGCCTGGCGGACATGCCGGAGAACTGGCTGCTGGCGGATCTGGGGGATGACCGGTGTACCCTTTTTCTGGTGGTTTCGGGGGAAATCCGGCTGGTCCGGCCCTTCCCCATTCCCCGGTCGGCGGATTCAAAGGCCCAGTCTCTCTTCGGTATCATCCGGCAGACCCTGACCGCCTTTTCCGAGAATCTGCCGGATGACGTTCAGTTCGAAAAGATTCTGCTGACCGGTTCCGGTCTGACCCGTTTTGCCGAGGAGGACCGGCTGGCGCTGGAAACCATGCTGGAAATTCCGGTCAAACAGTCGGAAATATCGCAGCACCTGGACGGCAGAGTGCGGTTCAGTGCAGAGAAAGCAGCCCCGTCGGCAGCGGTGGATCATGCCCTGACCCTCGCCCTGGCCCAGATCGAAGGACGAAACGGCCTCAACCTCCGGAAAGGGCCCTTTGCCACCCGGAAGAACTGGGCCGAACACCGGCAGAATCTGATCACCCTCGGGGGATTCGCCCTGGTGATCCTTGTTCTTTTTTTCATCAACATCTTCATCGATGTCAGCACGACCGAACGCCGCCTGGAAAACCTGGACCGGCAGATTCACCAGGTGTTCCGATCCACCTTTCCGGATATCCAGCGGATTGTGGACCCGCATCACCAGATGGAGGTGGCCCTGAATGAAATCAAGCAGACCGCATTCATGCCGGGAGATACAGAAAACCCGGTCCGGATCATCGATGTGTTAAACGATATCAGCCAGCGGATTCCCGACACGGTGGATGTGGAACTGACCCGTCTTGTCATCGACAATGAAACAGTGCTGGTCTCCGGCAATACCGACAACTTCAACGCGGTGGATGATATTCAGTCACGGCTGGAGGACTCTCCCCTGTTCACCAAAGTAACCATCAGTTCCACCAACCGGGACCAGAATGAAAACCGCATCCGGTTTAAAATGAAGGTTGATTTATGAAACTGAATCAGTTAAGCAAACGCGAACGATATGCCGTTTACCTGGCCGTCGTCTTTATCTCCATCTATATCGGCGTCGAGTTTGTGGTTTCGCCCTTTCTGGAACGGCGGGCCCGGATCGAGCGGACACTGGCGGCAAAAACCCAGACACTGGCGGACATGCGTCTGCTCCAGGCGGAATATGAATCCCTGAAGAACCAGACCGAACAGTTCCAGCAGTATTTTGCCAGACGTCCCGCGGGCTTTACACTCTTTTCGTTTCTGGATCAGCTGGCAGGAGATACCGGTGTCAAAGATCACATTGCATATATGAAACCGTCCCGGTCAAAACCCCTGAACAGCCCGTATACGCTGTCCCTGGTCGAATTGAAGCTGCAGGGAATCAATATTAATCAGCTGAGCCCCTACCTGCACAGGGTGGAGACATCCAGAAACATGGTCTTTATCCGCCGGATTTCCATCACCAAAACCGGAAAGGAAGGATTTGTCGACGCCATTCTGCAGGTAGAGACGCTGGAAGCCTGATCTCCGGACCGACGGCAGGCATCCCTGTTCCTGTACATGCGATAGCGATCTATGCGAACACTTCATAAACGGCTGCTCTATCTGCTCTACGCGGCACTGATCCTGATCTTCTTTCTCTACTTTCTGTTTCCGTCGAATAAGATCAAGCAGTATATCGCGTACAAGGTTCATGAAGCACGGCCGGGACTGACCCTGGATATCGAAGAGGTGTCACCCGTCCTGCCACCGGGGCTGACGCTCTCTGCCGTCGACCTTGCCGAAGGGAACCGGCTGCTGGTGGAATTCGACCGGGTAAAGGTAACCCCGCGGCTGCTTTCCCTCACAGGTGATTTGCCGACCTTTGCCTTTCAGGGGGCCGCCTACGGCGGTGTGACAGAGGGGATCATGACTCTCCGGAAAAGCGATGGAGAACCGGCAGCGGCGGATGTCACCTTTTCCGGTATACGGACGCAGCAGATCACCGCCCTGCAGCAGCTTTCGCCTCATACCCTGTCGGGAATTCTGAACGGCCGGATCGTCTACACCAGCGAAGGAACCGGCGATGTGGCCGAAGCGACCCTTGCCCTTCTGGATGGCGCGGTCAACCTGAATCCGCCGCTTTTTTCCATCGAACAGTTGACTTTTACGGAAATCAACGCCAAGCTGACCCTCCGGAACCGGCAGGCCCTTGAGATCAGCGAAGGGGTTGTCAAAGGAAATGAACTCGGGGGACGCATCTCCGGAACCAT
>JBEPXL010000670.1:0-2572 GCA_041641935.1 Desulfobacteraceae bacterium
GCAGACCATCCGGGGAACCCGTGTCCGGTATATTGACTGGCTCTTTCCGGGCATTCTGGCGATGAACATGATGTTCAGCGCCCTGTGGGGCATCGGGTTCGTCATCGTCCGGTACCGGAAAAACGGCGTTCTGAAGCGGCTCAAGGCGACTCCTCTCCGCCCCTTCGAGTACCTGACGGCCCAGATGCTCTCCCGGATTTTCCTGCTCATGTTCACCATCGTGGTGATCTGGGCCGGCTGTGATCTTGTCTTCGATTTCCAGGTCCGGGGATCCTACCTGGATATTTTTCTGGTCTATCTCGTGGGCGGTCTCAGCCTGTGTTCGGTGGGGCTGATCATCGCCTCCCGGGGCATCAGCGAAGAGTTCGCCAGCGGCATGGTCAACTTCGCGAGCTGGCCGATGATGTTTCTCTCCGAGGTCTGGTTCTCGCTGGAGGGCGCCCCGGAATGGGTCAGAACCGCTGCCGAAGTTCTCCCCCTCACCCACCTGCTCCGGGCCGCCCGGCGGATCATGAACGAAGGCGCGGACCTGGCCGCCGTCAGCACCGAACTGCTGATTCTGCTGGCGATGACCCTGGGATTTCTTCTGATCGGGTCCTGGATGTTTTCCTGGACGCGTTGAGTACGATGCCTGTGTAGTTCTTCTCTCCTGTCCCTGCCGGTCTGCATATCTTCCCGGTGCTCTGCTGCCGCGTGTTTTACTCATTTTTTCTCCCTGCCATAATTTCTTCATACAGTACGAATTCTGCAGAAACAGCCATATTTCTACCTTCAGCCGTGTTCAAGGGTAGATTTGAATCGGGCATTTTCCTTATTGGAAAAGAAAACAAAAGTACGCATAGTATTGCTCAAGGCCGACCACTCCGATCCCTGCTCCATCCGGAGTCAACGTGACGGCTGAACGGCATCGAACACTGAACCATGCGGTTCCCGTTTCACTCGTTCAGATGAACAATACCCTTTCATACTGACAATACCCTTTCATACTGGCTGATACCGGAGACATCCTGATCAGTCAGTTTTACATAATATACCCGGACGGGATCACCCGCCCGGGTATTTATTTTCGCTGTCCCCCCCTTTCCTTCCGCAGCCGCAGCTACATCCAACCTTTTTCAGAATTAGGGTCTTTTCCGTATTTCAAGAATCGTCTTCGACTTTTATGATGAAAAAATACGGGATCATCAATACCTGTCTCCGGAAAAGATCAGGTATCTGGTATTTTCCCGTGAATCCCGATCCAGGAGGAACTATGGAAGATATTAATATCGTCATCGCCGGTGCGGCCGGCGAAGGGGTCCAGACCGTCGGGGCGGTACTGGCGGAAACGATCATTGCACAGGGATACGCGGTATTCGCCTGGCAGGAATTTGAATCCCGGATTCGCGGCGGGCAGAACAGCTATACCATCCGCATCAGTGAAACACCCCGCAACGCGCCCCTGATGCAGGCCGATATTCTGCTGGCCCTGAATGACGGCTCGGCGGAAAAGTACCGTGACCGGCTCCGGGAGAACGGGATTCTGATCGCGCCGTCGGACAGAACGAATCCGGCGATCACCATTCCCTTTCCGAAACTGGCAAAGGAGCGCCTGGAAAGCGCACTCTATGCCAACACCATCGCCGTGGGTGCGATCATCGGAACCCTCGATGTGGAACTGGACGCCCTCTTCCGGGTGCTGCTGCCCCGCTTTGAAAAAAAGGGAGAAGAGGTGGTTTCCCGCAACCGGGAGGCCGGAGAAATCGGGTATCAGATGGCAGAGGAAAAATGCCGGGATATCTGTCCCTGGCGTCTGCCCCCGCGTCAGGAGCGGTATCATCTCATTGACGGACATGAAGCGGCGGCACTGGGCGCGGTCCGTGCCGGATGCCGCTTCATCGCCGGATATCCCATGAGCCCGTCCACCAACCTGCTCACCTTTCTGGCCAAGGAGGATGAGCGGTTCGGTATTTTTGTGGAACAGGCGGAAGACGAGATCGCCGCCGTGAACATGGCCATCGGGGCCGGATACGCCGGTGTCCGGGCCATGACCACCAGTTCCGGGGGCGGGTTCGCCCTGATGGCCGAAGCCGTCAGTCTTTCCGGCATGATCGAAACGCCGGTGGTGATTGTCGTGGCCCAGCGGCCGGGACCGGCCACCGGTCTTCCCACCCGGACCGCCCAGGCGGATCTGCTGTTTGCCATTCACAGCGGCCACGGCGAATTTCCCAAAGCGGTGCTGGCCCCGGCTGATCCCAAGGACGCCTTTCACAAAATGGTTCTGGCCTTCAACCTCGCGGACGAGTTCCAGATTCCCGTCATCCTGCTCACCGACCAGTATCTGGCCGATTCCGCCTTTTCCATCGCGGATTTCGAAGTGGCATCCTCCGAACCGGTGTTTCATGTGGCAAATCCCGACGAAATACAGGACGACTACCGCCGCTACCGGATCACCGACAGCGGCGTTTCCCCCCGGCTCTATCCCGGACAGAGCCGGCACCTGGTCGGGGCGGACAGCGATGAGCACGATGAGTTCGGCCACATCACCGAAGACCTGGAAGGCGTCGCCCTTGCCATGGCAGAGAAACGGCTG
>JBEPXL010000671.1:0-2568 GCA_041641935.1 Desulfobacteraceae bacterium
ATCTAATAGTAAGAAATGAAAGCAGAGAAGAAGGAGATAAGCAGATGCAGCTGCCGGACCGCGCGGAGATTCTGATTGTCGGAGCAGGTATTGTGGGGCTGACCCTGGCCCGGGAACTGGCACTGCGGGGGGCCGGAGGGATTGTCATAATCGACAAGGAGCCGGAAATCGGTCTTCACGCATCGGGCCGGAACAGCGGCGTCCTCCATGCCGGCATCTACTATCCCGCAGACAGCATGAAGGCCCGGTCCTGCGTCCGGGGAAACCGGCTGATGCGCTCCTACTGTCTGGAAAAAGGGCTGACTGTGCTGGAGACGGGAAAAGTGGTCGTCGCAAGAGACGAGGCGGAGCTGCCGGTTCTGGACACGCTTTTCGAACGCGCTGTGGCCAACGGGGCAAAAGTCGAGATGATCGATCAGCAGCAGATCGAAAAGATCGAACCCAATGCCCGTACCGTGGAAAAAGCCCTCTTTTCCCATTACACGGCGATGGTGGACCCCAGAGCCGTGCTGCAGTCCATCCGGGATGACCTGACGGAAAGCGGAAAGGTGACCATTGTGATGAACTGCGCCTTCAACGGTCTCAAAGGATCGACTGCGGCCGTGACATCAAAAGGGGAAATCCGGTTCCGCCGGTTCGTCAACGCCGCAGGAGCGTTCTGTGACCGGGTGGCCCGCGCCTTCGGCATTGGCCGGCACTACCGGATGGTTCCCTTCAAGGGCATTTACTGGCGGCTGAAACAGAACCTTCCCTATACCGTCAACGGAAACATCTATCCGGTTCCCGACATCCGGAACCCGTTTCTGGGGGTCCACTTTACCCGCAATCTGCATGGGGATGTCTACCTGGGGCCGACGGCCATTCCCGCCTTTGGAAGAGAAAACTACGGTCTGCTGTCGGGAATCGACCGGGAGGGAATCCCCATCGCCCTGACCGATGCGGTGCTTTTTTCCGTCAATCCGAAATTCCGGACGGTGGCTCTGACCGAGCCCCGGAAATATCTGAAGCATTTCTTTTTCCGGGACGCGAAACAACTGGTAAAACGGCTGCGGTACGATGACATCGAGCCGTCCCCCAAAGTCGGTATCCGGGCGCAGCTGGTGGACTGGGTGGCAAAGGAACTGGTGATGGATTTCCATGTGGAAGCAGACGGAGACGCAGTTCATATCCTCAATCCCGTCTCCCCGGCCTTTACCAGTTCCATGTATCTGGCCCGGATGATGGCAGACGATTATTTTTGACATATACGGGCGAAGAGAGCAAAGCGTCTTGACTTGCTCCCGAAAACTTCCTAAAGGGTAATGTTTACAGATTCGACAACAATTACTGAAAAAACATCCCTGGTCGTTCTTCACCCGGTTCAGCTTCAACAGAAATGGAATGGAACATGACGGTCAAAGAGAAAATCGAGGATATCGTGCGCCGGACGGCCATCGTTGCCCATGAAAAGGGCGCACTTCCTTCAGCGGATATACCTGTTTTTACAGTGGAAGAGCCCAAGGCGGAGGCCCACGGCGACCTCTCCACCAATCTGGCCATGGTCATGGCGTCGGTGCAGAAAATGGCCCCCCGGAAGATCGCCGGGATTCTGCTGGACCATCTGAATGATCCGGAAGGGCTTATTGAAAAAACCGAAATCGCGGGACCGGGGTTCATCAATTTTTTTATCCGCACGGCCGCCTGGCATCCGCTGCTGCGGGAGATCCATGAAAAGGACAGGCACTACGGCGCTTCGAATATCGGCAGCGGCAGAAAAGTCCAGGTGGAATTCGTCAGTTCCAATCCCACCGGTCCCCTTCATGTGGGGCATGGCCGCGGCGCGGCGGTGGGGGACAGCCTGGCCGCCATCCTGGAATGCAGCGGCTATGATGTGCAGCGGGAATACTACATCAACGATTCCGGCCGTCAGATCAGCACCCTGGGGGCGTCCACATTTCTGAGATATAAAGAACTGGCCGGGGAAACCGTGGACTTTCCGGAAGAGTATTACCAGGGCGACTATATCCGGGATCTGGCCGGGGAAATCCGGGCGGAAAAAGGAGACGGCCTTCTCCGGCAGAGCGAAACCGAAGCAACCGCGTACTGCGGCCGGTACGCAGCCGGGCGGATTCTGGCCGGTATCCGGGAGGATCTGGATATCTTCGGTGTCCGGTTCGACAACTGGTTCAGCGAGCAGTCCCTCTATGATGCCGGAAAGGTGGAACAGGTCATCCAGGAATTCCGGGAAAAAGGCCAGATTTACGAAAAAGACGGCGCGCTCTGGTTCAGGACCTCCGACTACGGCGATGAAAAAGACCGGGTCGTGGTGCGTCAGAACGGGCAGACGACCTATTTTGCCTCGGATATTGCCTACCATGTGGACAAGTACGAACGGGGGCTGGAGTGGGTGATCGATGTCTGGGGAGCGGACCATCATGGCTACATTCCCCGGATGAGCGCGGCGGTGGAAGCCACCGGCCATGAACGGGAGCAGTTCGATGTGGTGCTGGTCCAGCTGGTGAACCTGCTCCGGGGCGGAGTTCCCGTCGCCATGTCGAGCCGGAAAGGGGAATTTGTCACCCTCCGGGA
>JBEPXL010000672.1:0-2568 GCA_041641935.1 Desulfobacteraceae bacterium
ACGGATTCCGGCTGCCAGCCAGGGAACCATGAACAACATCACCATCGGCGGCATGGACGGTGACCGTCCCTTTGCCTATTACGAAACCATCGCCGGCGGCATGGGCGCAAGCGCAAACAGCAACGGGGAATCGGCGGTTCATTCCCACATGACCAACACCCTCAACACCCCCATCGAGGCACTGGAGTTTTCCTATCCCTTCCGGGTGACGGAATATTCAGTGCGCAAAGGGTCCGGCGGGGAAGGGCGGTTCCGGGGCGGCGACGGTATGGTACGGGAAGTGGAACTGCTGGCCGATGCCGAAGTGACGGTACTCTCCGAGCGGCGGGTCCAGCCGCCGTACGGACTGATGGGCGGTTCCCCCGGAAAGGCGGGGCGGAATGTGGTGATCCGGAAGGGTGTGCCGGAAGAGAAACCGGGAAAATTCTCCGAGAACCTGAACCGTGGTGATCTGATCCGAATGGAAACCCCCGGCGGCGGCGGTTACGGCAGAATCTGAATGAACATTCGATACGTTTGATGTTTGTGGGGCAGACCAGGTGACAAAGGAGAACATACAATGGCAAAGCTAGGCACGGAAAAGAATCCGATCATTCTGCGGGTGCAGAATGAAAAGCGACTGGAGGAGGTCGGTGAGTTGTGTGCGCTGCATGGATGGCATTACATCATTGGCATGGAACCGGATAAACCGGAAGATATTTCCGATCTGGAGCGGATGCTGAATCCGCCCGAACCGGTTCGATCCGAGAAAATCGGACGGAACGAACCCTGTCCCTGCGGCAGTGGAAAAAAATACAAGAAATGTTGTGACAGGTAATCCTGAAATCGAAACGTGAACGGAATTTTTTCTGCACAGAACCCCATGAAAGGATGACTCACTATGCTCAAGAAAAGTCTGATCGCTGTTACAATGCTCGCTCTTCTCTGCGCTCCCGCCTCTGGCGCGGATCCCGTCAAAATGGATCTGAATGCCATTTACGGCGCTACCAGTTTCCATACCCAGGGGGCCATGAAATTTGCCGAACTGGCGGAAAAATATTCTGACGGTTCCGTCAGGATTACCGTCCATCCCGGCGGCAGTCTCGGGTTTAAAGGTCCGGAACTGCTCAAGGTGGTCAAGGACGGTCAGGTTCCCATGTCCGACATCCTCATGGGCGTGGTGGCCGGCAGTGCCCATGTGTACGGCATCAGTTCTCTTCCCCGGCTGGTGATGACCTATGACGCCGCCAGGGAACTGTATGAAAAAAGCCTGCCCATCTATGAAAAGGCGGCGGAAAAATGGAACCAGAAGCTCCTGTACGCAGCCCCCTGGCCCCCGAGCGGACTGGTCACCCAGAAACCGGTCAACGCTGTCGCGGATCTGGACGGTCTCAAAACCCGGACCTATGACAAGAACGGTGCAGAGTTTCTCCGGGAACTCGGTGCTGCACCCATTTCCCTGCCCTGGGGAGAGGTCTACTCCTCCCTCCGGACCGGTATGATCGACTCCGTCCTCACCTCGGCGGAATCGGCCAACAACGGCAAATTCTGGGAGGTACTCTCCAGTTTCAAGAAAATCAATTACGCCTATCCCCTCAACATGGTCACCATCAACCTCGACTACTGGAACGCCCTTACAAAGGAACAGCAGGACGCCCTTCTGAAGGCGGCAAAGGAAACCGAAATGGCTCAGTGGAAGGACTCGGATGCCCGGAACCGGGAAGCCCTGAAGTCGATTCAGGAAAACGGGATCGAGGTGACCGATGAAGATCAGGAAATGACCCTGCAGATGAACCGGGCGGCCAAAAAAATTATCGATGAATTCATGGCCGAGGCCAAGAAAGAGGAAAAAGCCATTCTGACGCCATATCTTCCATGAGAAAACGCCTGATCCGCTGGATTGACGGCTGTGCCGCAGCAGGCGGGTATGTATCCGCCTTTTTCATGATGCTGATCGTTCTGCTGATTACGGTGGAGATATTTCTGCGCACGGTGCTGAACCGCTCCACTCTGTTCGCGGACGAGTACAGCGCCTATTTCTTTGTGGCGGTCGTAATGATGGGCCTCCCCCTGACGCTTCGGGACGGGGCCCATATCCGCATCACCCTGATCCTCTCCCGGCTGGGCCCCCGGGCCGATCTGGTGCTGGATCTCTTTGCCACACTGATCGGTATCGCGCTCTGTACCTTTGCCCTGTACCACTCGGGCCTCATGGTCTACGACACCTGGCAGCTGGAGATGACCGCCGACACCATCTCGGAAACCCCGCTCTATCTGCCCCAGACCGTCATTCCGCTGGGCTTTTTTCTCTTTGACCTGCAACTGATCGCCCATTTCCTGAGGAGGCTGCTATCATATCCGACCCGCTGATTCTGTCCCTGGTGCTGTTCGGCATCATGTTTCTGTTTCTGCTGTCCGGGCTCTGGATCGGTTTCTCCCTTCTGGCGTCGGGCGTGGCCGGTATGCTCCTCTACGACCTCAACCTCCCGCCGACGCTTTCCATCTGGAACAAAATCGGCGGGCTCATCGCCAATTCAGTCTGGAACAGCATCAATTCCTGGTCCCTTACGGCGCTGCCGCTCTTTATCT
>JBEPXL010000673.1:0-2563 GCA_041641935.1 Desulfobacteraceae bacterium
ACGCCTCCAGCCAGACGGCCCACCGATTCCAGCTTCTGGGCCTGCTGAAACTGTTCCTCCAGTTTCGCCTTCTCTTCCTGCAAACGCAGCTGCCCGGTAATGTCCTCCACGATCCCCTCCAGATACAGGATGTGACCGTCTGCATCGCGAACGGTCTTCAGATACAGGTTGGCAGTGAATTCCGACTCGTCCCGGCGGCGGTAGCGGTTCCGGTGCTGCGTAACGCTGTTGGTCCGTATCTGTCTGCTGACGATGGACCGGCGTACCTCACCGTGGAGATAGATCTGTTCGCTGATGCTGTGGATTTCCCGTACCACATCCGCTGGAGATTCATATCCGAGCAGATCGGCCAGTGCAGGGTTCACTTCGATAAACCGTCCCTCCGGGGTGGAGCGGAACAGCCCCAGGGGGGCATTTTCGAATATGGTCCGGTATTTCAGTTCGCTTTCCCGGAGCCGCTCTTCGGCCTGCTTCCGTTCGGAAATATCCTGTGTGGTACCGATCAGCCGGACATTGCCCGCCGCATCGGTTTCCGCAACACAACGAGCGAATACATGCCGCTGTCCGCCGTCGGGCCGGAGAATCCGGATCTCGATTTCGTATCCGATGCCTTCTCTGACCGCACGGGTCACGGCCTCATGGAAGCGGCCCCAGTCATCGGGATGAATCAGCTCCCGGTGCCGTTCGTAATGGGGTGGACCGTCAGCGGGATTCAGGCCGAAAATGTGAAACATCTGATCGGACCAGGAAGGTTGTGCGGTGACCGGATCATACTGCCAGCTTCCGATATTGGCGACACGCTGCGCATCCTTCAGGGCGCGCCGTTCTTCCAGCAGGGCCTTTTCGTTGCGTTTGAAATCGGTAATGTCATGGGCAATGGCGTAGGTGCAGCCCTCTTCGGGGACGGGATGGGAATTCCATTCCAGATGACGATAGGAACCGTCCCTGCACCGGTAGCGGTTTTCAAAGGAGATGACATCGATGCCCTGCTGCAGTTTATCTTCCACCACCGCAATGGTATCGTCCACATCATCGGGATGGATGAAATCGAGAAAGGGCCTGCCCAGCAGTTCCTGCTCCGAAAAACCCAGTACCCGTTCAAAGGCGGGATTGACCTGGAGAAAGGTCGCCGTGTTGACATCCGCGACGCAGATCAGTTCTGTGGCCATCTGGCAGACCCGGCTGAAGGCGGTTTCGGCCTGCATCTGTCGGGTAATGTTCTGTGCGGTTCCGATCACCCGGACGGGAACACTGTGGTCGTATTCCAGAGGTTTTCCGTGAAAACGGATCCAGAGAATGTCCCGTACCGTGCACATGATCCGGCAGGTGACATCGAAGGTGCTTTCCCCGGCCGCTGTACGGCAGCAGGCATCCCTGAACGGAGACCGGTCTTCGCTGTGGATACGGTTCTGCAGGGCGGTCATTGTACTGCAGGGGGCCTCGGGTGGACTGCCGAAAAGGGCGGTACCTGCGCCGGTCCAGGTCACCCGGTCCGAAGGGATATCCCATTGCCAGATAGCCATACCGGCAGAATCCAGGACGAAATGCAGCAGTTCTCCGTCGTGGATGCTGTTGTCATCTGGCCGCATCGTTGGGGTCTGTCCGGCGGAGATATGTTGACGATCGGTTTCCTGTGCTGTCATAGGCATGCCTTTTTCCTGATCATCCGCTGATGATCGTTTCAGATGTGCAATGCTCCGTTGCCCCTTTGATCATACCTTTTCTGTTGAGAACACCGTGTTACATAGTCTGATCCAGCATTTCCCGCACCCGCGCGGTCAGATCCTTCACCGAAAAGGGCTTCTGGATGAAGTTCAGCCCCGGCTCGATGATGCCGTGATGGCCGATGACATCATCGGTGTAGCCGGACATGTAGAGCACCTTCATCGCCGGATACCGGCAGGAAACGTGAAGGAACAGGTCCATGCCGTTCATCTCCGGCATGATCACATCGGTGAGAAGCAGGTGGACCGTGTCGTTGTACTGCTTCAGGACGGTCAGCGCCTTCAGCCCGTTTTCGGCCGTCAGGACGGTGTATCCCTGCCGGGCGAGCATGGCTTCGGTCAGTGTTCTGACCCCTTCATCGTCTTCCACCAGCAGGATGGTTTCGGTTCCGGAGGTATCCACGGCACGGGAGGCCGGTTTCTCCGGGGTTACGGCCTCCCCGGCTGCGGGCAGGTATACCTCGATGGTGGCCCCTTCACCGGGATTGCTGTACACCTGAATATTCCCGCCGTGCTGTCTGACGATGCCGTAGACGGTGGCCATGCCGAGGCCGGTTCCCTTGTCCGTCTCCTTGGTGGTGAAAAAGGGCTCAAACAGATGTTCGCGGGTGTCGGCGTCCATGCCGAAGCCGGTGTCGCTGACGGCCATCAGTACATAGGTTCCCGGCGGCAGCCCTTCATGGGCCGCCGCCTGGGCGTCATCCAGCTCGGCAGCGGCGGTTTCAAAGAGCAGGACACCGCCGTCGGGCATGGCATCCTGGGCATTGACGGCCAGGTTCATGATCACCTGTTCCAGCTGACCGGAATCCCCCCGGATGAGCGGCAGGGACGGGGCCGGT
>JBEPXL010000674.1:0-2555 GCA_041641935.1 Desulfobacteraceae bacterium
GGGCGTGCGGCGGATAAACATCTCCCGCATGTCATCGTCGAGTTCCACCATTTCGATGATGGCTTTTCGTCCCTTGAAACCGGTCCCCTTGCAGCTTTCACATCCTCTGGCGGCGTAAAAGGTCCGATCCCGGTACTGGTCCGGCATCAATCCCGACTCCCGCAGTTCCTGATCGTTTAGCCGGACAGGGGACTTGCAGGTGCAGAGGGTCCGGATGAGCCGCTGGGCCACAACACAATTGAGGGCCGACACCAGATTGTGGGGTTCAATCCCCATGTGGGTAAACCGGTTGATGACCTCGAACGAGCGGTTGGCATGAACCGTGGTAAAGACCAGATGCCCGGTCAGGGCCGACTGTATGGCGATCTGGGCGGTTTCGGCATCCCGGATCTCGCCCACCAGTATTTTGTCGGGATCATGCCGCAGGATCGACCGGAGCCCTCTGGCAAAGGTGAGCCCCTTTTTCTCATTGACCGGAATCTGGGCGATGCCCTTGAGCTGGTATTCGACCGGATCCTCAATGGTGATGATCTTGACTTCCTTGCTCCTGGCCTCGGAAAGTGCCCGATACAGGGTTGTGGTCTTGCCGCTTCCGGTGGGCCCGGTCATCAGAAACATGCCGTAGGGAGCGCGGATCATCCGCCGCAGCCGGACCACCTCGGTTTCCGGGAGTCCCATGTTGTCCAGCCGAAAACCGTCAGCGCCCACCGCAAGGCTGTTCCGGTCAAGAATCCGGATCACCGCATCTTCACCGAAAATGGTCGGAAGAATCGAAACACGAAAGTCGATGAACCGGTCCTTCACGCGGATCTTGAAACGGCCGTCCTGGGGAACCCGTTTTTCAGAGATATCCAGATCGGACATGACCTTGATCCGGGAAATAATCGGGCTCTGGTGCTGGGGATCGATGGGATCCGCCGCCTGATAGAGCATGCCGTCGATCCGGTACCGGATAATGACACCGGTGTCCGATGTTTCGATATGGATATCACTGGCCCGTTTGTTGATGGCATCCAGAATGGTGGAACTGACCAGTTTGACCACCGGGCTTTCTTCCGCCGAGACATTCTCCAGGCTCAGGATTTCATCGGAGCCGTCTTCCCCATCACGGACAAGGGAGATCATGTTATCAAAGGCGGTATCCAGCACGCTCTGGGATTCCTCCAGCTTTTTCAGAATCCCCTCGATCCGTTCTTCACTGGCGACAACAACGTCTATATCCATGTCCAGAACCATTTCCAGTTCATCCTTGACCCGGATGAGATCCCGGGGCCGGGACATGGCGATGATCAGCTGTTCTTCCCGGCGGTCGTAAGGAATGAACCGGTGCCGGATCATCGTATCCAGCGAAATCAGACCCACCAGTTCGGGTTTGCGCATTCCTTCCAGCCGGACATATTCATACCCGTACTGGCGCGCCACAATCTGCGCCGCCTGTTCGGCATCGATGAGCCCTTCCTGCACGCAGATGTGGCCAATCCGCTGCTTGCTGATGGTCTGCCGGGAAAATACGTAATCGACCTGATCCCGTGTCATGAACCCGAGATCCACGGCACAGTCTCCGAATTTACATTTCTTGTGGGGTAACCATTCCATGAATGATCCTTTCTTCCTCTCCCCCGTCCGTATCAGGAGATCGTGCCTGCCAGCTGAAAAATGGGCATGTACATGGCCAGGACAATAAACCCGATCAAAAATCCCATCAGCACCATCAGTCCCGGTTCAATGGCCGCGGTGAGCATTCCCAGTCTGGTGTTGACATCACTGTCATAAAAATCGGCCACATCATTGAGTACCGGTCCGAGCGCGCCCCCGCTCTCTCCGGCATCGATCATCCGGACGGCCAGAAACGGAAAGGTACGGACGGCCGCAAGAGAGGCGGAAAATCCGTCTCCCTGCTCGACCTGTTCTGTCACCACTGCCAGTTTCTGCTTCAGGAAGTGGTTGTCAAGAACCCCCGAAGCGATCTGTACGGACGTGATCAGCGGAATGCCGCCGCTGATCACGGTGGAAAGTGTTCTGGCAAACCGGGCGGTTGCGTAGTTGCGGTAGATGTCCCCGATGAACGGAACCCGGAGTTTCCAGCGGTCCGCAACCATCCTGCCGGTTTCGGACCGGTAGAAAAAATAGCCGCATGTCAGCCCGGCTCCGAACAGAAGCAACAACAGCAGCAGATGTTCCCGCAGCAGCAGACTGACCTGAATCAGGGCGAGGGTCAGAAACGGCAGTTCACTTCCGGATTCAAAAAAGGACTGTGTAAAGGCCGGCACCACGTACACGAGGAGAAACAGAAGGGTAAACCCCGAAACCACCGTCAGGATGGCCGGATAGACAGAAGCCGACATCACCTTCTGCCGGATCTCCGCCGTTTTTTTCATGTAGGTCATGTACCGCGAAATGGCGGTGACCAGATCGCCGCTCCGCTCTCCGGCCTCCAGGGTCGCCACATAGAGACGGGAAAATACATGGCTGTATTTCCCGAACGCCCCGGAAAGGGATTCCCCCTGTGTTACATCCTGCCGGATTGCCGTGAGAAAGCGGTTCATACCGCTTTC
>JBEPXL010000675.1:0-2555 GCA_041641935.1 Desulfobacteraceae bacterium
TTGGAACCAGCATGGGGCTGACCGGTCCCAAGTCCCTTCTGGAAGTCCGCAACGGAAAATCCTTTCTGGAGATTCTCCTCAACCAGGCGGCGGAGTTTGATGTCACCCTGGCGCTGATGAACAGCTTCAGCACCCATGAGGAGACAATGGCCGCCCTCAAAGATCTGAATCCCCCGAAGATGCCGCTGACCTTTCTCCAGCACAAGTTCCCCAAAATCCTGCAGGAGAATCTGACCCCGGCCCAGTGGCCCGGCAATCCGGATATGGAATGGAATCCCCCCGGCCACGGCGATCTCTATACCGCCCTGGAAACCTCCGGCATGCTCAACCGGCTGCTGACGGACAATATCGTCTACGCCTTTGTCTCCAACTGCGACAACCTGGGATCGGCCATGAACCACGGCCTTCTCGGCTACTTCGCGGAAAAGGGATTCCCTTTCATGATGGAGGTGGCCGAGCGGACCCCCGCCGACGTGAAAGGCGGTCATCTGGCCCGGTACAAGGACGGACGGCTGATCCTGCGGGAGTCGGCCCAGTGCCCCGACGATGAAATGGACGCCTTTACCGATATTAACCGGTACCGGTTTTTCAATACCAACAATCTCTGGGTCAACCTCAAGCATCTCAAGGATCTGATCGAGGAGCAGAAGACGGTCCGCCTGCCCATGATTCTCAATCCCAAGAGCCTGGACCCCAGAGACGACGATGGCAGTCCGCCGGTCTACCAGGTGGAAACGGCAATGGGCGCTGCCATTTCCCTCTTTGAAGGGGCCACGGCGGTGAGTGTTCCCCGGTCCCGGTTCTTTCCGGTGAAGAAGTGCAATGACCTGCTGCTGGTCCGCTCCGACTATTTTATTCTGAAGGAAGGAAAGCTGGTCCTCAATCCGGACCGGAAGACGGACCGGCTCAATGTGCAGCTCGATTCCCGGTTCTACAAAAAGATCGACCAGTTTGAAGCGCGGTTTCCCGAAGGGCCGCCGTCGCTGGTGGAATGCGCGTCACTGACGGTGGAGGGCGATGTCCGGTTTGAAATCGGTGTGAAGGCGCGGGGCCATGTGGTCGTGCGGAATCCGAACCCGGAACAGAAGATCATCCCTTCCGGAACCATCATCGAAGGCGATGTGAACCTGTAAATCCACAGTTTTTGACGTTTTTTCCGTTCGGGAGTGCAGAAGCATCGCTTCTGCGCTCCTTTTTCTTTGCATTTCTCCTGACCGCGCTTATATTAACCCGTATCATAAAACCAGTACCAGCCCCTTCACGGGCCTTCCGCGGGAGCCTGGAAAATGAAAAACCAAAAGACCGCAATCGAAATTCCGGACCTCATTCTCCAGAAATGGCAGACCATCGTCGAGGTCATGGCGCAGATGATTAATGTGCCGGTGGCCCTCATCATGCGGGTCAATCCTCCGCACATTGAAGTGTTCCGCACCAGCACTTCGGACCAGAATCCGTTTGCCGTCGGCAACCGGTATGATCTGTGCGGACTCTACTGTGAACGGGTCATCACCGACCGGGGGCGGCTTCTGGTTCCCAACGCCCTTGCGGACAGGGAGTGGGACTGCAATCCCGATCTGGAATACGACATGGTGTCCTATCTGGGGTATCCCATTGAATGGCCGGACGGCGAGGTCTTCGGGACCATCTGCGTCAGTGATACCCGGGAAAACCACTATGATGACGTGGTGGAGAGCCTTCTCCTCCGTTTCAAGGAACTCTGCGACGGTCATCTGGCGATGCTGATGGAGAACGCCGAACGGGTCGAGAAGGAGCGGCTCTCTTCGATGATGGAACTGGCCGGTGCCATGGCCCATGAACTGAACCAGCCGATTCAGGGAATTCTGGGGCGGATCGAGTTTCTGGAAATGGAGATGGACGGCAATGAATCGGTTACGGAAGAAATTGATGAAATCCGGAACCAGATTTACCGGATGACCCGTATTCTGAAGAAACTGCAGGGAATCACCCAATACCGGACCAAAGATTATCTGGATGAGAAGATCGTGGACATTGATCAGTCTTCTCTCTGAAAGCCGAGGTAGCGATGTCAGACAAATCCGTACTGCTGGTGGATGATGAAGTCCAGATCCTGAAAATGATGTCGAAAGTGCTGGTCCACAAAGGCTTTTCCGTGACCTGCGCCGAGAGCGCCGAAGAGGCGCTGGACGCTGTGGAAAAAGAAAGATTCAGGATGGCGTTTATCGATCTCAACCTTTCGGAAATGAACGGGATCGAGCTGGGGCATCGCATCCGGCAGAAGGATGATGAAATTGCCCTGTACGCCATGAGCGGTTACGCCGATGCGGGAAAGCGGGAAGCGTGTCTGGAAAACGGTTTCAACGGCTTTTATGAAAAACCGGTCAGCATGTATGATATTCTTGCGCTGCTGGGCTGATCCCGGCCGTACATCCGCAGTTTTCTTCCTTAATAGCATCAAAATGAACCATACGACCAGCGTGGCGTGGTCGACAGGAATGTCTGATAAAGGAGTGGATCAACATGGAGAAACGATACAGTAAACAACGCATAACGGCCCCGGTGTTCGCCGTTTTTCT
>JBEPXL010000676.1:0-2551 GCA_041641935.1 Desulfobacteraceae bacterium
CACATCAAGGTTTTCGGCGGCGGCGGCGGTGTCATCGTGCCCGAAGAGATCAAGGAACTGGAGGCGTACGGGCTTACCAGAATCTATTCCCCCGAAGACGGGGCGCGCCGGGGACTGCAGGGCATCATCAACGACATGGCCGAAAAGATGGATTTCCCTGTTGTGCGGGATTTCAATTTCGATTTCGATCAGCTGACGTCCGGCAACAAGCTTATGGTGGCCCGGCTCATTTCGGCTGTGGAAGAGGCCAGAAGCCGGGAAAACGGCAATCTGGAGCGGCTCCGGTCGGAGCTCCGGCGGCGGATCGGAGACCGGAAAGTCCCGGTGATCGGGATCACCGGAACCGGCGGGGCTGGCAAAAGTTCCCTGACCGATGAACTGATCCTCCGGATGCTCCATGACCAGGAAAATCTCCATATCGCCATCATCAGTTGTGACCCCTCCCGGCGAAAGACCGGCGGTGCGCTTCTGGGGGACCGGATCCGGATGAATGCCATCGACAGCCCGCGGGTCTATATGCGCTCCCTTGCCACCCGGCGTTCCCACACGGAAATCCCGGAATTTCTGCCCGAAGCCATCGATGTGGCCAAGGCCGCCGGCTATGATCTGGTGATTGCGGAAACCGCCGGTATCGGTCAGGGGGATTCCATCATTACGGATCTGGTGGACATTTCCATCTATGTGATGACCAGCGAATTCGGCGCGGCATCCCAGCTGGAAAAGATTGACATGCTCGACTTTGCCGACCTGGTGGTGGTCAACAAGTATGAAAAACGGGGCGGGGAGGACGCGGTCCGGGATGTGCGGAAACAGGTACAGCGTAACCGGAATCTCTGGGACCGGGCGCCGGAAGAGATGCCGGTATATGGAACCATCGCCTCCAAGTTCAATGACGACGGCATTACCGCGCTCTACCACGGTCTGTTTGACACCATCAGCGAACGGCTGGACATCCGGTTTGAAACCCGGCTGGACCGGCCCGAAACCAACTCATCGTCTTCCAAGACCATCATTATACCGCCGGAACGGACCCGGTATCTCGCGGAAATCGCTGACACCATCCGGAAATATCACGAAAAAACCGAAGAACAGGCCGATGCCGTGCGCCATGCCTGGCACCTGAAAGAGGCCACTGTCGCGGTGAACACCTCGGGTGAACTGGAGGGGGATGTTTCGACACTGATCGAGCGGCTCAAGGCCGAAGTGGCCAAAGCCGAGCAGGCCTTGGAACCCGAAACGACAAATCTGCTCAAGGACTGGGAACAGATCCGGGACGAGTATACAAAGGATGAACTGGTCTACCATGTCCGGGGACGGGAAATCCGCGTTCCGCTCTACCGGGAATCCCTGTCGCACAGGAAGATTCCCAAGGTATCCCTGCCCAAGTTCAAAGATCCCGGCGAACTGTACCGCTGGATGCGGCGGGAAAATGTCCCCGGACGCTTTCCCTATACCGCCGGTGTCTTTCCGCTGAAGCGGGTCGGTGAAGATCCGACCCGGATGTTCGCCGGAGAGGGTGATCCGGGGCGGACCAACCGGCGCTTTAAACTGCTGTCTGCCGATTCAGAGGCCAAGCGGCTCTCCACCGCTTTTGATTCCGTGACGCTCTACGGGTATGATCCGGACCGGCGGCCCGATATCTACGGCAAGGTCGGCAACTCCGGCGTATCCGTCTGCAGTCTGGAAGATGTGAAGGTACTCTACGACGGCTTTGAACTCTGCGCCCCCAGCACGTCGGTTTCCATGACCATCAACGGTCCTGCCCCCATTATCCTGGCCATGTTCCTCAACACCGCCATTGACCAGCAGGTGGACAAGTACAGAGCCGAACACGGCAACGATCCTGATCCCGGAGAATATGAAAAGATCCGCGCGATGGTGCTGGAAAATGTCCGGGGAACCGTCCAGGCCGATATCCTGAAAGAGGACCAGGGGCAGAATACCTGTATCTTCTCCATTGAGTTCGCGCTCAAGATGATGGGCGACATTCAGCAGTATTTCATGGAGAACAATGTCCGGAATTTCTATTCGGTTTCCATCTCCGGATACCATATCGCCGAAGCGGGCGCAAATCCCCTGTCCCAGCTCACCTTTACCCTGGCCAACGGGTTCACCTATGTGGAATACTATCTTTCCCGGGGCATGGAACTGGACAAGTTCGGTCCCAACCTTTCTTTTTTCTTCTCCAACGGCATGGACCCTGAATATACGGTCATCGGACGGGTGGCACGGCGTATCTGGGCCGTAGCCATGCGGGAGATGTACGGTGCGTCGCCCCGGTCCCAGATGCTCAAGTACCACATCCAGACCTCGGGCCGGAGCCTCCACAGCCAGGATATCCAGTTCAACGACATCCGGACCACCCTGCAGGCCCTCTGCGCCATCTACGACAACTGCAACAGCCTCCATACCAATGCCTTTGACGAGGCCATCACCACCCCGAGCCGGGAATCGGTGCGCCGGGCCCTGGCGATCCAGATGATCATCAACCGGGAATGGGGCCTGACCAAAAACGAAAACCCGCTGCAGGGAAGCTTTATCGTCGAGGAAC
>JBEPXL010000677.1:0-2550 GCA_041641935.1 Desulfobacteraceae bacterium
AAGAACACGGCGAGCGGGAACTGGAACGGGCGCTCATCGCCCGGATCGCGGATTTCCTCCGGGCCATGGGCGGCATGTTCGCCTTCATGGGCAGCCAATACCGTCTGGAGGTGGACAGCAAAGAGTTTTTTATCGACCTCTTGCTGTTTCACCGCCGCCTGCGCTGCCTTGTCGCCATCGAACTGAAAGTCGGTGAGTTCCTGCCGGAGTTCGTCGGCAAGATGCAGTTCTATCTGACGGCTCTGGACCGGCTGGTCCGCCAGGAGGACGAAAACCCCTCCATCGGCATCATCCTGTGCAAGGAGAAGAGCCGCACGATTGTGGAATACGCCCTGCACGACGCCCGCAAGCCTATTGGCGTGGCCACTTATGAAATCACCAAGACCCTGCCCAAGGCGCTGAAGGGCCAACTGCCGTCGCCGAAGGACATCGCCCGTTTGCTGGAGGACTTATGAAGCCGACCGACACCAGCGAAAAGGGACTGGAATCGATCATCGTCACCTCCCTCGTGGAGGAGGCCGGTTAATCTGTGCCAGTAATCATTCCCCCATCTACAGTCTTTACCCGCCCCAAATACAGGATTGCACCGATTCCTCCCGCCCCCGATCATCCTTACAATAATCCCATGTTTTTCCTTGAATTTTTAATCGCATTCATATTCGCGCTCCTGCTGAGCGCACTCTTTATCAAGGTACTCCGGAAGAGCGGCCCCCGGACAGGGTACTTCTGGTTCTTTCTGGTCATCCTCCTGGCGACCTGGGCCGGCGGCATCTGGCTCAGCCCCTTCGGACCCAGCATCCGGGGCGTCTACTGGCTCCCCTTTCTCCTGGTCGGCCTGGCCATGTCCGTGGTCATCACCGCCCTTGCGCCCCGGCGCAAACCCCGAAACCGGGACGAAACCCTCGCCATGCTGGACCAGATCGAGGAAGAAAAAGAGTTCGAGAAAGTCGCCATCCTTTCCATGAACCTCTTCTTCCGTTCCGTCGTCGCGCTGCTGATCGTCGCCATCATCATCCGATACCTGCTGAGATAACCACCGGACAACAAGAGGAGGCGGAACCATGCCCGTGGAAACCCCCGTTGCACAGCCCGAAGGAACCGAACCCGGCATTATGCCACCCGAACCACGATTTACCCCGTCCGGCGACACCGTACAGGACCGCCTCACCGGACTCGTCTGGACACAGGACGCCGCCCCGGCCGAATTTCCCCTCACCTGGACCGAGGCCCTGGACGCCGTCCGGGACATGAACCATGAAAACGCCTTCGGCCACAGCGACTGGCGGCTCCCGAACCGGCGGGAACTCTTCAGCCTGGTCAGCCATGTGCAGATCAATCCGGCCCTGGCTGCGGACCATCCCTTCGGGAACGTCTTCACCGGCTACTACTGGTCCGCCACCACCTGCGCCCGGCTGCCGAACCAGGCCTGGTACGTCCACCTCGGGGGGGCACGGCTCTTCAAAGGCATGAAACACGGCTCCTACATGGTCTGGCCCGTGCGCGGCGACTCCGTCAACGTCTACCGGACCGGCCAGACCCGCTGCTTCGACGCCGACGGAACCCCCGTCCCCTGCGACGGAACCGGCCAGGACGGTGACCGCCGCACCGGTCTGCCCTGGCCCTCCCCCCGGTTCGAAACCGGAGGAGAAACCGTCCATGACCGCCTGACCGGGCTCACCTGGCTCCGGAACGCCGATTTGACAGGAAAACCGCTCACATGGCATGATGCAGTGGAAACCGTTCGACAAATGAACACCGAACGTACCCACGGCCATGCCGACTGGCGGCTCCCCGATATCCGGGAACTGGAAAGCCTGACCGACATGGATGCCCATTCCCCGGCGCTGCCCCGGGAGCATCCGTTCACCAACGTGCAACCCTTTTACTGGTCCGGGACCACCAGCATGTACGACACCACCTATGCCTGGACCCTGTACCTCATCGACGGTCCGGTCGGCGTGGGATACAAGGAACGACCGGAATTTTATCTCTGGCCGGTACGCGGACATCTTTCGCAGACCTGACGACCCGGCCCTTCTGTTTCACCGGCATTCCCGAGCAGCCTTCCTGTCTCCGGCGGAGCGATCCGGTCCTCCCCCGGCGGAGTGATGCGCTGTTTCTGAATGCGTTTTCGATTTGCGAGGATTGGAGTAAAGATATCTTATGCTGACACGCTGGCTACCCTGGAAATTTCTGATACGACGCGCGGTAAACGCCTACGGGATTATTGATCCCTTCATCTTCATGGCCCGGCTGCGGCGGTTTGCACAGCCCTCCGAAGTGGAGGAGCCCATCGAACTGCTGCGGGCCGGCATCGCCTTTCATGCGCGGGGCCTCATCAACACCCGCGCCATTCAGTACAACCTCGACTGGATCTGGCCGTTCTGGGTCCAGAAGCAGTTCAATCCCGATGATCCCTCGTTCATCACACGGGGATTCTCCTTCAGCCACGTCAACCTCACCCACCGCAACTGGACCGCCGTGGGCCAGCCCGATCTGCCCCTCTACCCCATTGTGGACCCCCGGGGACTGGTGACGCCCCTGTACGAC
>JBEPXL010000678.1:0-2549 GCA_041641935.1 Desulfobacteraceae bacterium
TGATGATGCACTGAAACTGAAGGAGAAAATCGACAAGGCATTTCTGCGGGGAGAGAAGGAAAAGGTCAAGGATATAAAATTTCAGAATGGCAACGGCAATCCTGTCAAACTGAAAATGAAAATCGCTCGCGTGCGTTATGAAGACAGACCATCTGTAAAGCTGAAGCTAAAATAAGGGAGAAGCAACCATTCTATGGAGATTGCCAAACGCCGGAATGTAATTCTCCGTCCCGGCGACGGGACACTGTTTTTCGATTCTGATCGCCTGCTGTCCTTTCAGCCGGATACCGTATCAGGCCATTCAGTCAACATATCCTGCACGACACAGATGGGCCAGTCTGAAGGCAGCAGGCAGTCAAAAGAATCCGCTTTACAGCAAATCTGCGATCCTCATCTCCTGCTGCTCCCATCCATCTCCACCGTCACAGCCCATGCTGATCCCAGCCTCTTTGGAAGAGACTCCTTTTCCCTCCTTGCCGCCAAAAAGCGCAATCAGAAAACGATGAACACCATCAATTTCTCCCCTGCTCAGGGTGTAGGTTTTCATCTGCCTGTATGTTTTGCATTCCGCGCAGGAAAAAAGCAGATTCGGTAAAGCGTGTGCGGTTAAACACGCATCGTAGTTCTCACAATCCCACTTACGCATTTCTCATTCTCCTGGTTTCATCTCTGCCGGGCTTTTCCATGATCTGTTACCGGCATGACAGACCAATAGCGATGTCTGCCTGCTGATCTCTCCTCTATATCCTCCAATGGTTCAAATTTGATTAGCCGCAGCATCAAAAATTAACCATGTGCCGATCCCAAAAAACAGAGCCGCACATCCCGGCGGAGGGACGTGCGGCTCTGGTATGCAGGGACCGCAGAACAGGACTGTCGGCAGTGGGTTATAACCGCATATCGCTCACCACCTGCAGCAGATAGATCGTATCTTCAAGATCGACCAGACTGCTCCCGCTGATATCCCCGTTTGTCACGCAGTTACAGGGCGCGGGGCTCACTTCCATCCCTGAAAGCACCTGAAGAATATAGATGACGTCTTCCAGGCTGATCTTCAGATTTCCGTTGCCATCTCCTTCCATCAGGCAGTTACAGTCGCCGGGGCTCAGCCCGACCAGCACCGGATCATGGTCCGAGGTGCGGAACTCGTCGCTGCTGTAGAGAGATGTCAACTGACCGGCAGTCTTGAATTCTTCATTGTAGTCCAGAATCCGCGGCTCATCGGCATTGATGTGCCATTTGGCCCCGCCGGCGACCTGGGGCGCCAGGCCGGGACTTGCCAGAATGTAATCCAGGGAACCCCACTGCCCGTCAAATACAAAGGAATACCCGCTCACCGGATTGACATAACCGGCGCTGGTGAAGGTGGTAATCGGGTCTTCCATTGCATAGCTGTTGAGATCCCCCATGATCAGGAAATCCTCGTCACCGCTGCCTGTCGGATCGGTCGCCAGCCAGTTCAGCAGGGTTTCCGCAGCCTGTGTACGGGTGCAGTTGTTGTTGCCCTGTCCGTCGCCCTGGTCATTGTCCGCCGCATAGCCCGTAAGGGAGCCTTTGGACTTGAAGTGGTTGACCACGACCGTGAAGGTTTCCCCGCCGCTGTCCTGAAAGGTCTGCGCCAGGGGTTTGCGGTTGTATTCATCAAAGGGAAAAACGCCGTCACTGACGGAGCCGCAGGCCGATCCCAGATCCGTGCCGCCATATCCTTCCGGGATCGTTTCAGAACCGCCTGCCGGTGTAACCGAAGCGGTTTTATAGAGAATCCCGACCGTGATGACATCATCGCCCAGTTCGGCGCCATCCCCACCCGGATTTGCCACATAGCCATACCCTGGAAGCCGGGCAGCCAGATCGGCTATGGCGTTCTGATCGGTGTTTTCCAGTTCCATCAGACCAATGATATCGGCATCGAGTTTCGAAAGCGCCGCAATCAGTTTGTCCTGCTGCCGGATCAGCTCGGAACTGCTGTCCGCGCCCCGGCAGCCCTGGTCCGTCTGTGGACCGCAGCCGGCGCTGCCGGTGTCGATGGTAGTGAAATAGTTGAGGACATTAAAGGCTGCAACCGTGAGGGTTCCACCCGCATCCGGCGGAGTGCCTGGACGCGGATTGGCGCTGACGAAGCCGGGGGTGACAGTCGGATGGATGCGGTAGGCATTGTCCGAGCCGTTCCATCCGCCCCGGTGATAGCTCAATACACCCGTAAGGCCGGTCACGGTGTCACCGCCGCGCAGGGTGTTTGCAGCGCTCAGCGGGCTGGGCGGATTGCTGGAATAGGGAATGGGCTCCGGATTCTGCCGCTGGCTGCCGTCATCCAGGATAATGCGGTTCAGGTCGTTGGCCGTCTGCACAGTATTGGCCGATGTCCCCGGTTCGGCAACCTGGGTCGGCTGGTACAGGCGCTCGCCGGAGGAGAGGGTGACAAAACCGCCGCGCCCGAGGTTGTAATGTTCGGTGACGTAAAGGGTCTGGGGAACTGTCACATACATGCCTTCGTATGCTTCGAGATCATCCGCGGCATTCAGCGGCAGGCTGACAGAAGCCGGTACGGG
>JBEPXL010000679.1:0-2542 GCA_041641935.1 Desulfobacteraceae bacterium
CGTTCCGCTTCAACAGTTTCACCGTTCCGGCGGAGCGCTTCTGCGATAATTTTCCAGTTATCCGCCTGGAGGGACCGGTTATTCCCCGCCAGCAGATTCGATTTCCGGGCCAGTTGTTCCGCCTGGGTATAGCGTGTCCGTTCCAGCTGGATCTGTGCCATCAGGTTCCAGAGATCCGGGTTATCCGAATCAATCCGGATGGCCCGCTCCGCCGTGGCAAGGGCGTTGTCCAGTTCTCCCCGCTCCATCTGCTGCCGGGCCTGCCGCTCCAGCGGCCTTACTGCGGCCAGAAGATGATCATCTTCCGGTTCCGGCGCAGGTGAAGGATCCGATGAACCGATCCACGGTGCGGGCGCCGGTTCCGGTTCATCGGGAACACGAGCCGGCGGATAGGAATCGTCCTCGGTCAGAACGGGTTCTCCGGGTTCCGGTGGTATCGCCACCGGCGGGCGCTGATCCGTCGGAACCGGGGCCGGTTTCTGCCGGGGCACCGGCTGCCAGATGACCCGTCCCTGTTCATCATAAATGGGGCCACCCGGATCACGGGGCCGGGGAGCGGGAGGCGCGGTCGCACATCCCCACAGCATTGCTACCACCAGAAAAACCACTGCCGGTAATCGCATATTTTTTTTCATCAGAACATATCCTTTATCCAGTCAATAAATGAACCACCGGAAGATTCTTTCTGATCAGCCGGCGGCGGTTGCTCCTGATGAGACACAACCGTTCCTCCGCAGGAGACACGGCGGAAGGGTTCGGAACCGGATATAAACGGAACCGTGACTGCGCCGGGGCAGCCTTTGTCCGTCAGCAGCCCCGTCTGCCGGTCCACCAGGACCCATTTGATGGCATCGGGCCGGGTCAGTTGCAGCGGTGTGATATTGATCCGGGACATCATGTCCCCCCAGACCGGCAGTGCGCCGGAAGAGCCGGTCAATCCGGTCGGCGTGTTGTCATCCCGGCCGACCCAGACCACTGCCAGCCGGTTTCCGGTAAAGCCCGCAAACCAGCTGTCCCGGAGATCGTTGGTCGTCCCTGTTTTTCCCGCAATGCTCACCTTCCGTGGCAGAAACTGTTTCAGCCGCCTGCCGGTTCCTTCTTCCACCACCGCCTCCAGCGCCTTGTTCACCAGAAAGACCGCAGCGGGGTCCAGATTTTCCCGGACCGTAAGCGGATACCGCTGCAGCGGCGTTCCGTCCGGCCGGTGAACCGACTGGATGGCCCGGATCGGGGAATAAAAACCATCGGCGGCAAGGGTCTGAAACATCTGGGCCACCTCGACCGGCGTCATGGAAACCGCGCCCAGGAGCGCCGACGGATATTCATCGAACTCCCGGTCCACCCCCAGCTTGTGAAGGGTATCGAAAAACCGCTTCAGTCCGACGTCCATCCCCAGCCGCACCGTGGCGGCGTTGAAAGAATGGGCCAGGGCCTGGTAGAGCGGAACCGTTCCGTGATAGCGCCGGTCATAATTCTGGGGCGTCCAGACCTTGTTCCGGTCTGTCTTTACCTGAATCGCGGAATCTTCAATGGGCGTAATCAGGGTATACCGCTCCGGTGAGCGGAGCGCCGTCAGATACACCGCCGGTTTGATGACGGATCCGACGGAGCGTTCGATGTCCAGAGCCCGGTTGAATCCGGAAAGGCCGGGGGTACGGCTGCCGATCAGCGCCAGGACTTCATTGCCGCCCGTAGAGGTGATAATCGCCGCCGCTTCCAGTTTCCCCATGGGAAGACCATGACTGGATTCAATCTGTTCGAGCCGGCTGGCGACGGTATTTTCAGCAGTCAACTGGATCTGCGGGTCCAGGGTCGTGAAAATCCGGAGCCCTTCGGAGCGCAGATCTTCCTCTTTGTATTCTTCCAGAAGCTGACGCTTCACCATATCCAGAAAGTCCGGAAAACGGGTATTGCCCGACGGCGGGTCGGGGAGTACGCCCAGGGGAGCCTTGAGGGCCGCTTCCGCCTCTTCGGGACGGATGAGTTTCTGGTCAAGCATGACCTTCAGCACAAGATTCCGCCGTTCCAGCGCCCGTTCGGGATTGCGACGGGGATCGTAAAATGACGGCCCCTTGAGCAGCCCGACCAGGAGGGCCACCTCCCGGGGACGGAGATCTTCCAGCGCCCGGCCGAAAAAGAAACGACTGGCCATGCCGAAGCCGTGAATGGCCCGCTTCCCGTCCTGCCCCATGTAGACCTCGTTCAGGTAGGCCTCGAAAATCTGGTCCTTGTCGTAAAAATATTCCAGGCTCAGGGCCATGACCGCTTCATCGAATTTCCGTTTCAGTGTCTGCTCACGGGTCAGAAACAGGTTCTTGACGAGCTGCTGGGTCAGTGTGCTGCCCCCCTGCACCGTCCGGCCTTCCTTGATATTGACGATCAGCGCCCGGAGAATCGCCTGGGGCTGCACCCCGTAATGCTTGTAAAAGTCCTGGTCTTCCACGGAAAGAATGGTCTGGATGACCATCGGAGAAATATCCTTGAAAGGAACCCAGAGACGATCCTGATTGTGGGTCGGAGAGAAACTGCCGATATGGGCGGG
>JBEPXL010000680.1:0-2539 GCA_041641935.1 Desulfobacteraceae bacterium
TTCGGAAATGATGGTTCCTGAACAGAATTCGCCCCGGGATTCATAGCCGAGGTGCACGAATCTCCCAGACCGTTTGCTGCCCGTCCCCCTGGTTCCGGCACATCGGAACTACAGGTTCCCGGAACTGAAGTGACGGTTTGCAGGAATGGGACTGGCATCCGGAATACCGCAGCCACAGTGCTGTCTGAAAGAAATATCAGAAGCAGTGGATGGATATGGCACAGCAATTGCTATTGCTCACTATTACCAGATTCAGGAAAAACAATATTACTGCCGGGCGTGAGATCCACCTCGGCATTATCATCAGCAGGAGAAAAAGATATGCATTGGAAATTCTGGCAGAAGAAGAATGAAACGGGAGAGGCGAAAGCCATAAAGCTCCCACGCCCCAAGGAACTGCCCAGCGGTGTAGGCCGGTTTATTGTCGTAAATCTGAAGCAGGATCCGGACTGGGTCTGGAATCTCAAGTCCGTCAGTATACCGAAAGAAGGAAGCAAGACCCTGATGGATGTCCGGGTATTCAGTGTAAATGAGGCCAATGAGAAAGGCGTCACCATACGCGACTATACCAGCCTGGACATTCATCCCGATCTGGTCCTGTTTGACGGCTGGTATGACAAGAACACCCTGAAAGTCCAGATGCGGGACTGCCGTATTCAGGAAACCGCCGCCTGAATCATTCCACAGCATCAGGGCGTCAGGTGGTGCTGACGGCGTCATCCCTTACGCCGTCAGCCTGATTATCTGGAACAAAACAGTCTGTCGTAAAGATGAAGAGTGGATCATGAGCCGATTAAGCAAAAAGCGTGAAACAGCGGAACGGCTTTCCGAATCGTCCGTACCCAAGGAATTCAAGCTGAAACGGAAGTCATCGGAAAGACGCTGCCGTACCTGTGGAAAAAGCGCCTATCCGAATTACTTTTTTTGTCCTGCCTGCCATCATAAACTGAGTGAAGTCAGTTGTCATGATGATCCGGAAGAGTATATCGCCAGTAATGACTATCACATGTAGGCAAAACGGACCTTCGGCAGACGGATCAGCAGACGCCGGAAGACTTTCACAGCCGTCCGGCTGCTGGCTTCTTTTTCCCGTCACACATCCGCAAGGTCAGTTTTCCAGTGCAAATGTGACATCCACCTTCACCTGCACTTCGATCTCACCGGGCGCATAAGAGGCAGGCTCGGGTTCTGCCGATCTGGCCGCCGCCATGGTTTCCATACGTTCGCTCCGCATGAGCGGCCTGGGACCGCCGGTATCCTGCTCCGAAATACGCAGCACATCTCCAATGGCAGCGTCAAGCGTTTCGGCCATCAGTTTGGCTTTTTCCCGGGCATTCCGAACCGCCTTTTTCAGCGCTTCATTCCGCACGGCATCCTGATGTTTCAGTTCATAGCTCACCCCGTGCAGCCGATTGGCCCCCTCCTGTACAATCCGCGTCACCAGCGCCGGAAGTGTATCCAGGTTTTCCACCGTGACGACCACATCACGAACGGCTTCATAACCGCGTTCGATGTAGCGGTTCTTCTCCGGGTCATATTCCCGGTCCGGCTGCAGCCGCAGGCTCTCCATCCGCATCTGCTTTTCATCTTCGATCAGCGTCCGGACCGCATCCATCGCCGCCCTGGCCGCCTCTGCGTTGGCCTCACGCGCCGCTTCGGGTTCCTTGTTTCTGGTAACGACAGCAAAACGTACTGTTGCCATGTCCGGGGCTGCCTGGGCGGTAGCTTCTCCGTATACCCTTACGGTGCGATCTTCCTGCCCGGCCTTCTCTTCCGGTTGTGCGTCTGCCGGCCGGGGCGCGGCTATGAACATGCAGATGAGCAACAATAAAGATGATTTCAAGAAAGCGGTCATGTGTAATTCTCCTCCCTGTCTGCAGGAAAGCCGGGAATGATTGGTGTCCCGGCTGCTGTCAATGCTGTTCAGAGTGAATTCTGATGGAATGGCCAACAGGAAAAGATTGGGGCGTTTTGAGGGGAATGTCAAGGTGGATATGATGCAGATTGTTCCTGCTGTCACCGGTTCTTTGTGTTCAGAAGCCCCCGGCAGTCCCCACAAAACACCCCGCCCCGCCGACATTTTCCGAAGGAATCGGTTCAAAATAAAATGACGGCTCCACAGGCGCTGTTCCGGGACCGGAGGCCGGCGTGACGATAACCCCGTTGGCGGTTCCGTCCACATCGCCGTAGCCGCCGTCGGTGATGGTCAGCAGGACGGTTCTGCGATCCGGGGAAAAGCTGCTTCTTTCTGTCTCCCATGCCGTCCATCCGCCAGAGGGTTCCGCCATGACCCATCCTGTATCCGGAGGCAGTTCCCGGGTATACTGAATTTTTGCGGAAATTGTACTGCCGGGGGTATCCGTGACACAGCGAAAGGCCAGAAGTCCGAGGGGAAGAGAAGATTCCAGGGGAGTGCCGGTATCCTGAACCGGAAGTTCACTGGAATGATATGTCCGGGCGGCGGCAATGGTTCCCTCATCTGCCGACACCCCGAGAGGGAAAACTCCGGTGGATGTGTACAGCCACCGGGCTTCTTCTG
>JBEPXL010000681.1:0-2537 GCA_041641935.1 Desulfobacteraceae bacterium
AAGAAGCATATTATTTCAACATTTTCAAAAGCTATTTCGGGGCAGGAAAAGCAGCGGAAACGGTGGGACAGTGGCCGCTGCTGTAGACGCGACAGTTTCCTGAAATAGCAGAATGCCGCAAGAGCGGTAGTCAGTGTAAATTCATGCATTGAACGGAATCAGAAAAAGGGGTAATCCCTGCTGCGATCACCCCTTCTGATTCATTTCTTCCGGCATATAGATCGGATTCAGCATGCTGCCGCCCCGCCCTACTTCAGATGGTCACCTCTTCCTCGTTTCTATAACCGAAACGCCCTGCTTGATCGATGGCGACACCCCAGAAAAGAGGGGGCAGAACTGTATCGATGATCAGGACGCTTCCGCCGCCCTCTTTTTCCTGTCAAAAATGACATAGGCGATGAAACCGATGAGACTGATAATGGAAACCCAGATCAGACCGGGTTTCAGGCGGTGGGTATCTCTGCCGAAGTAGGCAAAGAGAAGGGACAGGGGAATGATACCGGCCATGGTCGCGCCCATGAATTTCCAGTATCCCATGCGCAGGAGCCCGCCGACAAAGCTGATGGCATCATTGGAAAACAGCGGCGACAGGCGGGTAATGACGACGACCCAGAAGCCGTAATTGTCAGCATAGAATTTGAGCTGCTCCTGCTTCTTCGATCCGATAAGCCGTTCAACGGCGACAGGGCTCAGAAATCTTCCGATAAAATAGCCCACACTGGAGGCGACAAAGATGGACACGAGGATCAGAAGGATTCCCCAGAAAGAACCATAGGCCAGGATGGAGACCAGCATCAGGAGCCAGGAAGGAATCACGATCAGAAACATCTGCAGGGTCATGCCCAGCAGAATGACAATGGGCCCCCATACACCGATCTGCTGCACCCATTCTTTTACCCTGGCGTCATCTCCGGATGTCAGGATAGTATAGGATTCATTGACGAAATCATGAAAATCCGGAATCAGGAAGTAGAATGCCACCAGCAGCGATATCAGATACATTCCGATAATCAACGGCGCCTTTGTTCCTTTGACTTCTGTTTCTTCTGCCATCTTTATCTCTTTCTGCTGTCGGGTTTCGCTGCTTCAAAACAGAGCAGCAGAATCAGGATTATCCAAACCCTAATACTTCCCTTCCCCGATTCCCATACCGGAAAGGCCGTACTTGTTTTGTTTCCATACCCCATTATGCCGGGAAAGGGCCTTCGCAGGGAGTAAGATGGCTGTTTTTCTTTCATGCCTGCCGAAAAAAAATCCCGGTATCCACTTTAAGGATACCGGGATTTTCAGATCGCAGGAAAAAGGGACTTGCGGAAGTCTCACTTACTCATGTTCGCGGGTTTTCACAAAAGAAATCTCCGGCCATTCATCGGCCACAAATCCGAGCCGCCATTCGTTTACGGTCAGAAAACTCAGGTTTCCCTCGGCATCCAGCGCCAGACTGGCCTGATTGGCCTTTTCAAATTCCTTGAGACGCTTCGGATCATCACACTCCACCCAGCGGGCAATGGTAAACCCCACCGGCTCAAAGATGGCATCCACATTGTACTCGGCCTTGAGGCGGGCCATGGTCACATCGAACTGAAGTACACCAACGGCGCCCAGAATGTAGTCATTTCCCTGCAGCGGGCGGAATACCTGCACCGCCCCCTCTTCGGCCAGCTGCATCAGCCCCTTCTGCAGCTGCTTCGCCTTGAGAGGCGACTTGAGTACGATCCGCCGGAAGTGTTCGGGCGCAAAGCTCGGAATCCCGGTATATTTGAGGGGTTCCTTTTCAGAAATGGTATCACCGATCTTGATGGTGCCGTGGTTGTGGATGCCGATAATATCGCCGGCCCAGGCCTCTTCAATATTGGTCCGGTCCTGGGCCATGAAGATGATGGCGTTGGAGAGGAGCACGTCCTTGCCGATCCGGTGGTGGCGCACCTTCATTCCCCGCTCGAACTTTCCAGAGCAGATCCGCAGAAAGGCGATGCGGTCCCGGTGAGCCGGGTCCATGTTCGCCTGAATCTTGAAAACAAAACCCGAAAAAGCATCCTCTTCGGGTGACACCACACGGGTGGTTGCCGCACGGGGCATGGGAGCGGGTGCGATTTCCACAAAGGCGTCGAGCATCTCCCGCACCCCGAAATTGTTGATGGCGCTGCCGAAGAAGACCGGTGTCTGCCCCCCTTTCAGATAATCCTCCAGTTCAAAGGGATTGGCCGCTCCTTCCAGCAGGGCCACATCTTCACGCAGCTCGTCGGCCTGGCTGCCCAGCAGTTCATCGAGCCGGGTATCATCCAGATCACGGATGGTGATCATTTCGTCACTGACCCGTTCCTGTCCCGGGGTAAAAAGATTCAGTTCCTTTCGGTAGAGATTGTAGGTTCCCTTGAACCGTTTGCCCATGCCGATGGGCCAGGACAGGGGCGCGCATTCGATCTGGAGGGTTTCTTCAATATCCCCGAGGATATCCAGCGGCGTCATTCCTTCACGGTCGAGTTTGTTGATGAAGGTCAGGATCGGTGTATTGCGCATCCGGCAGACCTCCATCA
>JBEPXL010000682.1:0-2535 GCA_041641935.1 Desulfobacteraceae bacterium
GGAAACGATGACTTCATTGCGGACCCCGACGACCCCTTTCACACTTTTGGACCGTTTTTCCACCAGCCGCTTTTCCTGCCAGGAATCCACCTGTCCTTTCAGGGTTACGTTACCATCCTGAACGGCCACATCGATTTCGGCGGCATCCGTTGCCGGACCGCGGAAGAGGATATCGATCACCCGTTCCCGGATCTGATTGTCTGTCAGGGATACCGGCGAAACATCCATCCGGTTCACGACGGACTTTACCCCTTTTACCGTCCGGGCAATGCGGGTGGCCTGCTCTCTGGCCAGAATATTGTCCACGGAGCCGCTCAGCACCACCTTGCGGTCATTGCTTTCCACATCGATCAGGTGAGCGGGCACACTGTCCGCCAGCCGCAACCGGGTTTCCACCGCCATCCGGATTTCCTTGTCTGTAATGATCCCTTCACCGGGAACCTGTTTCTGGCCGGAAGCCGGAATCACCGCCGTCAGCAGCAGGCAAATCATGAAAAATACAATTTTTCTGATGAACATATGGTCTCCTTCCTTGCAATCCTGTAGTGGAACAATTATATTTACCCATTCATATTGTTCTGAATGGTCATGTATGTCCTCTTTATCTGCTACACTCAAACCGTTACACAGGTGAAAAAACGGGTAAATGGGGCGAATACCGTATTTCAGGATTTTTGATGTCTCTCCCTCTCCATGAAATCCATCCGGCATGAAATACGATCATCCGGTTCTGAATCTACAGGAAACGCTGTATTGTCAAACAACGGGGTTTCTGGTTTGGTGGAGAAAGGGAATCTGCAGGTATAAAATATAATCCCTGCCGGCAACGGATGCAGCACTGTAGCGTGCCTGCAATATCCATTTTTCTTGTTCCCGGACAGGATTTTATCCTTTTTATATGACTGGAGGAGTAAGCATGGCCAAAAAGAGAGTAGTCATTGCGGAAGATCATACCATCCTCCGCGAAGGGTTGAGCGCAATGCTCGAGACACCTGAACTGGAGGTTGTCGCACAGGCGGACGACGGTCTTGCTGCAATCCGGGCAGTGGAAAAACATGAACCGGATCTGCTCCTGCTGGATTTGTCCATGCCCAAGATGAACGGGATTGCGGCGATCAAGGATTTAAAAAGCCGGTTTCCCAATACAAGAATACTGGTACTGACGGTTCATAAGTCCGAGACCTACATCCTGGAAGCCTTCCAGTCCGGCGCAGATGGATACTGTCTCAAATACGCCAACTATGATGAACTTCAGATCGCCATTAACAATGTGCTGTCCGGCAAACCATATCTCAGCCCGGAAATTTCCGAAAAGGTGCTGGAAGGGTATCTTGCCGGTCGTCAGACCCTCAAGACGAATACGACGTGGGACAGTCTGACCCAGCGGGAAAAGGAGATTCTGAAGCTGGTCGGCGAAGGATATACCAACAAGGAAATTTCAGACTATCTCTGTATCAGTGTCAAGACCGTAGACAAGCACCGGGCCAATCTGATGAAGAAGCTCGATATTCACAACGCTGCCAGCCTCACGGCCTATGCGATCGAAAAAGGTCTTGTCACCAGTACAAAATAGTCTTTTGCTGCCGATGTTATATCCCCCGCCGCCGTAGTGCTTCCCTGCTGTTCTCGGCTATCGGTTCCGCCAGGGATGGTTATCCTGCATTTTCCGAACAGGCAGTCTGCGATCCGTCCGTATCCGCACAGGAACCCGCGCAGGCTGCCTGAAGAGGACGTGAAGCAGTGTCGGCATGACCACCGCTGCCACGCTCAGCGCTGTCCATGAGAGGATCAGTCCTGCATTCCATCCGGCTTCATTCCAGATAATCCCGGTTAAGATTCCCCCTATTACGGCGGCCAGTGTTTCCCAGCTATAATGACGTGTATTCCTCACGTTGTCCTCCTTCTTTGGCTGAATTCAAATCAGTGGCTTTTACCTCCTGAATAAATCTTCTATTCGTTTGCTTTACTCACAAGATAGGCGCGTTCAGTAAAATTGTAAATGCGGTAAAGGCCGTATTCAGGGGACTGAAGGGAAGTAGGGCGACGCATTCTGGCGCTCCGGCTGTTCAGATCGAAAAATAATTGCAAGTTTTTCAGCAAGCAGTTATATTCAAAAACAATGCAGCACTACTGGATCAATACTTTTGCACCGGATGCGGACCGATTCGAATGATACACTGGCACCGTTTGTTTGGCCTGACGCTTACGGATTTCTTCCGGAACTCCGCTCAGGTGGAACTGGTTGCCGGAGCGCCGGGAATTTTTGATGTTCAATGGGGCATCCGGATAATCCGGATGATCGTACTCAGCCGGATTACGAAGTCGGAAAAAAACGCCCCGTGGCTGATGTTCAGCGCCGAAGCGGACAAAGTCACATACGGTGCGGCTGCTTATCGCTGGAACAGTCCCGTCAGCAGCATTATCAACAAACTCTTTGAGCAGTATCAGAAGGAAGGAGTCGTTATGGCATATACCCTTGAAGATTTCCAGAAGGAAGTAAAAGAGGAAGTCCTGGAAAGCCTTACGAAAGAATAT
>JBEPXL010000683.1:0-2531 GCA_041641935.1 Desulfobacteraceae bacterium
ATTCATTTCAAAGATTTTGTCTCCGATCCCGCTGACATTTTTCAGATCCTCCGGCTTTTGAAAGGGACCATTGGCGTTCCGGTATGCAACAATCTGATCCGCTTTCTTGGGACCGATCTGTTGCAGCTTTGTCAACTCTTCGGCGGAAGCGGTGTTGATATTGACTTTCTCTCCGGCTGCCCATGCGGTTATCGTGCCCATGCTGATGAACGCAATGACTGAAAAACAAACCAGTAAGTGCCTCATTTTCCACATAACACTTCTCCTTTTTTTTGCGTAATGCTGTTCCTGTTTTACCGGCGCGGTCGAGCGGACAGTCCGACAAACGACCTACCGGTTCAGCTTCCCCTGAAACAGTGTATCCAGATAAACACGGGGAATATCATCAACACCCGTAAAATGATGCGCGTCATTATCATTTTTTGCTGCCATCTCTTTGCGAATGGTTGATGCCATCGTCTTTCCCAGTTCAACACCGAACTGGTCAAAGGGATTGATTCCCCAGATGAAGGCTTCATACACCGTTCTTGCCTCATAAAATGACAGAAGCCGCCCCACGTTTTCCGGGGACAGATCCTCCAGCAGCAGTGTCGAAGACGGCCGGTTTCCCGGAAAGGATCTGGCCGGATCATCCGCCTCTTTTCCAAGAGCCAGTGCCATCGGCTGTGAAATCAGATTGGCCCAGAGTTCCTGATGATTCGTCACGCCCTTGGATTTTGCGCTGTATTGTGGATATTGTGGACGAATCACGCCGATAAAGTCGATGGGGAACGGACGCCCCTGATGCGCCATCTGGAAAAAGGAGTGCTGCGCATTGGTTCCCGGCTCACCGAATATGATCATACCGGTATCGGCATCAAACGTCTCACCGGATGCGGTCACCCGTTTTCCGTTGCTTTCCATGTAAAGCTGCTGAATGTGGGGCGCCAGTTTGAAAAGCGGTTCCGCATACGGAATAATGGCCTGGGCCGGATATTCCAGAAAATTATTGTTCCAGGCGCCGAGGAGGGCGGCAATCAGCGGCAGGTTTTTCTCCGGCGGGGATGTCGCCGCATGGCGGTCCATCTCTTCGGCGCCCCGCAGAAACCGCTCGAACCGGTCATACCCGATATAGAGGCTGAGGGGCACTCCGCCCACCGCCGATGTGACACTGTAGCGTCCGCCGATGAAGTCGAACATGTGAAAGGCGCGCACCACAGGATTGGAAGGATCATCCCCCGGACTCCCCTTGCTTGTCACGGTGACCACATGCTTTGCTGGATCAAGCCCCTTTTCCTTCATGAATTCATAGGCCTGGACGGTATTGGCAAGGGTTTCGGGAGTGGTATAGCTTTTGGAGATGACAATCCAGAGGGTTGTCTCCGGATCGATCCGGGAGGCGATACGGCCGAAATGATTGATGTCCACATTGGCGAGGTAATGGAGTTCCAGGCCCGTATCGGCATATGCGCCGAGGGCTTCGGAAACAAACTCCGGCCCCAGATAGGAGCCTCCGATCCCGATGACCACCAGATGCCGGAAAGATTTTCCGGTAGAACCGGTAATCTCACCTTTGTGGAGGGATTCTGCAAAGGCCCGCATTTCTTCCCGCACCCGCCGGATCTCCGGCATGATATCGTTTCCGTCCACTTCAATCGATGTATCCGAAAAACTCCGGCTCGCCGTATGCAGCGCAGCCCGGCCTTCGGTAACATTGATCTTTTCACCATTCATCATGGCGGTGAACTGTTTCTGCAGGGAACGCTCTTCTGCAAGCCGGAACAGCAGGTTCATCGTCTCTTCGTCCACCCGCTGGCGGGAAAAGTCATACCAGATTCCGCTGCCGCTACAGGAAAACCGGTCCAGCCGCTCTTTTTCCCGCATCAGGTTTTTCAGGTGATTTTCGGGCCTTGCCATAACACCGGCCCGGCTGTGCAGTTCTTTCCAGACAGACATTTCGTACACTGGTTTATCCGGCATGAGATTCCCCTACCTGTATTTTTTGGGAGTGATAAAGTGAAGAATAAAGATGTATTTTTTTCGCTAATAGAGAAAACATAAAACAAACAGATGCAGGGGTCAAGGGCGTTTGCCGCCGGATTCGGAAATGGTAAACGGATTTCTGCCGGCATCATGGACGGAAGCGGAAGCATTTATCCTGAGAGAACGGGGTATATTTTATTGACAGGGTTCTAAAATATCTGGTATCCCTTCATCTTGAATATGAAATGGTGGTTCACCATGATCAGCAGCATCCTTTGCGACGGTCAGCGTGGACCATTAGAAATCAATTTCAATGCAGTTCCGGATTACCGCTTTGCCGGTGTTGACCCGACTTACGGTAAAGTGGTATAGAAAGAGAGTGTAAGTATAGATTATTCCTGTAATCTTGATCCCGCTCAATTCAATATATTGCTCTGGATCGTGCGCAGCATCATCCGTACCTGTTCAGGATCGTTTAACAGCTTCCAAAAAAGCAAGGAATTCCGGCTGCGACCATGACATTACCTGTGGAAGATATGCAGAATCATAGCCCGGGACGGCATCTGCCT
>JBEPXL010000684.1:0-2525 GCA_041641935.1 Desulfobacteraceae bacterium
GTCATCATCGGCGACGTCACCATCGGCGATAATTCCAGCGTCTGGTTCAACACCGTCATCCGGGCCGACTCCGATGCCATCGTCATCGGCAGAAACACCAACATCCAGGACAACTGCACCCTCCATGTGGACGAAGGCCAGCCCGCCGTCTTCGGCGACAACGTCACCATCGGTCACAGCGCCGTGGCCCACGGCTGCACCGTGGAAGACAACTGCCTCATCGGCATCAACTGCACCGTCCTCAACGGCGTCATTGTCCGCAAAGGCTCCATCGTGGCCGCCAATGCCCTGGTGACCGAAAACACCGAAATCGGCCCCTACCACCTCGTCACCGGCGTCCCCGCGAAACTCAAAAAAGAACTCAAACCGGATATCGTCGACGTCATACAGGTCCCCGCGGATATCTACGTCAAAAAAGCCGCGGACTTTCAAAACCTCAAGGAGATCGGATAAAGGGAAAAACGATGAGCAAACTTGTGGCACAAGACGACTGGGTCTGGATTGTCGTGCAGTACACGCCGGAAGGCGAACAGATGGTCGGACAGCAGCTTGCGGGAGAAGAAGAATCGTTCATCCCCGCGTTTCTGAAAAAAGAAGAGGCGGAAAACAACTACAAAAAACTGGCCCTGACCGAAGGAACCCACTACGAAGTCCAGGCCATGGAGTACAAGGAACTGGTCCGGGTCACCTCGGCCAGCGGTTTTCTGATTTACATCCTCGACGAAGAAGGCAGAATCCTCGAAAAAAACCGCCCCTGAACCGGCCCCCCAAAATAAAAACCCCGGCCCTCCGGGAAAACCCGAAGGCCGGGGCGACATCCTTCAGAAGACAAAGCGAAAAAGACGGATTAAGTCTCTTCTACAGTGATCGCGTCTTCTTCACACACTTCCACGCAGCTGTCGCAGCCGATGCATTCTTCGGCATTTACGGGAACGGATTTGCCGTCCTGCATTTCATACACATCTGTCGGACAGACATCTACACATTCCTCGCAACCGGCACATTTGTCTTCATCAACAATAGGATTGAAAGCCATGTAAAAAATCTCCTTTCTTAAGTTTTTATGGCTGGGTTGGATTCATCAGGCTGAGTTGCCCTCAGCTCGAAAGATTCCATTATACCAATTGAAGAAGGGAGTCAAGTCTTCTTCCAAATTTTTGCGTTTTTTCTTAAAGGAAATATAGTTAGTAAAATCAAACAAATGCAGATTTGTATTTTTCCGAACCAAACTCATTCCATGAATGATAACCTATCAGAATCAGGGCTTCTCCCCCGCCAGCTTCTCCAGAAACCGCCGCGTCAGCCGTTCTGAAATATCGTGCCGGTACACCATTCCATCCGGCATCACCCCCCGGATGATGCCGTCCTGCAGAAAAGCGGCCAGAAGCACCGTTCCCGCTTCCTCCCGGTCCAGCTCCGGAGGCAGCCGGTCCGCCCCCAACGGCGCGGGCGGGGGAATCTTCTTCCCGCTGTCCGCCAGCGCTTTCATGAAGTTGGCGATCCGCCCCAGTCGCATCAGGGTGACGGCTTCCCGCCGGTCCGTGGTGTGGGAGACCGGCAGGGCACTGGCCCGCATCAGCGCGAACCGGTCCGGCAGACAGCCCAGGGCGGCGCACCGGTCATAGTCGGCGCTCCCCGGGGCCGGATAGAAGACCGACACCCCGGCCAGCACATTCCGGCGCATCAGGTAGACCAGATCATCCACCGACGCGTCAGCCTGCTGGTCCGGCGCACCGACGATGATATAGCAGACCACGTCAAGCCCCGCTTCCCGCCCCTGTGCGACGGCATTCTCCAGCGCGGGCCGCACGTCGGGCCGCCCGAACCGCCGGAGCTGCTCCGGATGGGTGGATCCCAGGGAGAGGTTCAGGGCCGTAAACCCGACGGCCCTCATGGCCCGGACCACCGTCGCGTCCAGGGTGGGCGCAAAGAGGCCGTTCATGGCCCGGAGTTCCAGTCCCAGCCCGCCGAAGCGGTCCTGTATCCCCGCCAGCAGATCCAGAAACCAGTCCCGGTCGAGGGAGAGGTTTTCATCCTCGAAATCGATAAAACGGGCATCCTGTTCGGTCACGGCCTGTTCCATCTCCCGCAGAACCGATGTGACGGACCGGCGCCGGTACGGCAGCCCGGAGCCGCCGACGGCACAGTAGGAACAGCGGAGCGGACACCCCCGGCTCGCGGTGATGACGGCGCTTCCCCGTCCGTGGCGGCGATAGAACCGGTTCCGGACCAGATGCACCGCCGGAAGCGGATTGCTGTCCAGCCGCGCCACCATCGCCGGTGAACTGATGTGAAGCCCGCCGCCGGGCTTCCGGAACACAATCCCCGGAACCTGCGCCGGATCCCCTCCGCTCCGGAGAACCTTCGCCAGCAGCGGCAGGCTCTCCTCCCCTTCCCCGCGGATCACGTAATCGACCGCGTCGCAATCCATCACCGCTTCGGGCAGGGCCGTGGGATGGTGGCCCCCCAGAACGATCGCAGCGCCGGGCAGTCGTTCCCTTACAACGCGGGCCGTCTCCAGCGCT
>JBEPXL010000685.1:0-2002 GCA_041641935.1 Desulfobacteraceae bacterium
ACCTTTTTTGAGGTGGCCGACAACGTTGGAGACCAGCCGGGCCCGGGCCGCGTCGTCCATGACCTCCCGCACCAGGGTTCCGGGCTGACCGAAATCATCGTCATCCTTGCGCAGGGTGTAGGCGTCGCGGACGAATTCACCGCTGGCGCTCCATGTGGTTTCCTCCGGGTAACGCTCGCCATCGGCTTCCGGACCGCCCTTGGAATTCGGCGCGTACACCGGATCGGTTACATTCATCGACCGCATTGTCCCGCCTTTGCTGTAGCTGTGGACGGGGCATTTGGGCGCATTGACGGGGATCTGCTTGTAGTTGACCCCCAGCCGGGCCCGGTGGGCGTCGGCGTAGGAAAAGAGGCGGGCCTGCAGCATCTTGTCCGGACTGGCTCCGATCCCGGGGACGAAGCTGTTGGGCTCGAAGGCCGCCTGCTCGATCTCGGTATGGAAATCGGTCGGATTGCGGTCCAGGGTCAGCCGGCCGACCTCGTGGAGCGGGTAGTCGCTGTGGGGCCATACCTTGGTGAGATCGAACGGGTTGAACCGGTAGGTTTCCGCATCCTTGAAAGGCATGATCTGCACCTTGAGGGTCCAGCTCGGGTAATTTCCCTCCCGGATGGCATCGAACAGATCGCGGCGGTGGTAGTCGGCGTCCTCGCCGGCGATCTTGTCGGCCTCCTCATCGGTGAGGAAATCAATGCCCTGATCGGTTTTGAAGTGATACTTCACCCAGAAACGTTCCCCTTTGGCATTCACCCACATGTAGGTATGGCTCGTGTAGCCGTTCATGTGCCGGTAGCTTTTGGGAACGCCGCGGTCCCCCATCAGGATGGTGACCTGGTGGGCGGACTCGGGCGACAGGGTCCAGAAGTCCCACTGCATGTCATGGTCCCGCAGTCCGCAGTCCGCCCGGCGTTTCTGGGAGTGGATGAAGTGCTGAAACTTCATGGGATCGCGTACGAAGAAGACTGGCGTGTTATTCCCCACCATGTCGTAGTTGCCCTCGCTGGTGTAGAACTTCAGGGCGAAGCCGCGCACGTCGCGCCAGGTGTCGGGACTGCCGGCCTCGCCGGCCACCGTGGAAAACCGGGCCAGAACGTCGGTCTTTGCGCCCGGCTGAAACAGGACCGCCTTGGTGTAGGCGCTGATATCCTGTGTCACCTCGAAGTGTCCGAAGGCGCCCGAGCCCTTGGCATGGGGCTGTCGGTCCGGAATCATCTCCCGGTTGAAATTGGCCATCTGTTCCAGAAGGTAGTGATCCTGGAGCAGGAGAGGGCCATCCGGACCTACAGTGAGCGAAAACTCCTCGCTGGCGACCGGATTACCGGCATCGTTTGTGGTGGGTTTGCGATCGTCGTTTTTCATGGTGATACCTCCTTTGTCGGGTGGTTTCGGCTTTTGGTCTGTCTGCCGTTCAACGCAACATCCATCGAGTCAAAACCCGAATAATCGGTTGCATCATCAGCCTATGGTTCCGTCGTACCCCTTCCTGTGCGGAATTGGTCCTGTCTGCCAGGCGGGGGCATCGCTATGATTTTGCATCGCGGCATGTATCACAGAAGCCTTCCAGATAGACCCGTTTGTCCATCACCACATACTTTTCCTGAATCTGCGGCGGTATCTCGATGGCATCATAAGAAGCGTTCTCAAAATCCACGATTTTACCGCATTTGATACATCGGAAATGATGATGGGGATCGAGATTCGGGTCATACCGTTTCGGATCGCCTGAGCTTTCGACCATTTTGGCCAGCCCGATCTCTTTGAATGTCAACAGGGTACGGTTGACGGTGTCCAGAGAGATGCCGGGAAAGGATTTTCTGACTCTTTTGAAAATCGTAACAGCGGTCGGGTGCTCCGACGACGAAATCAGTTCCCTGTAAATGGCGATCCGCTGGGGAGTGACATGCAGGCCATGCTTCCGGCAGATGCCTTCGAAATCCTGCAGTGCCTTTTCCGGTTCTTCTTCTGTGATGGTCATACCGACAATGCTCCATAGGATATGAAA
>JBEPXL010000685.1:2012-2523 GCA_041641935.1 Desulfobacteraceae bacterium
CGGCAGCCAGTACTCCGCTGAAGCATCACGTTCTTCTCTGTGCCGCCATGAAGCCTTGCTCCTAAATAATAATGATAGTCTTATAGGATTGACTCCTATTCTGTCAAGTCCGATTTTCAGATCATAATCACAAACGGAATTCCGGATGAAACGCAATTCTTTCGCGAACCTGAAATGATCTTAATAAATTCAAACAATTGGCTGCCGTAGCTTGCGGGACTGATGTGACGTACTCCCATTTTCCCGTTAAAAAAGGCTGTTCCCTCTTTTCCCTTCATGTGGTATGAAATCTGTCCAAATCGGCGGGATTCTTTGGCGAGATACGCTGCGATTTATCCCTCTGCTGAATTCCGCCGATTTTTCTTCTTCTTTCCCCTTTATCCGCCAGACAAAAGCCCGGAGAAAGCCAGCAGCAGGAATAAAGTCATTCCGAAAATCCTGTATCCATGCTATAAATTTTCCTTTCAATCATAATGAACCTGAATCCACCCGGGAACAGACTGAAGATGGC
>JBEPXL010000686.1:0-2522 GCA_041641935.1 Desulfobacteraceae bacterium
GGCCGGGCGATGGAATACAGGGAGCAGGGCTCCCTGATCGTCGGCGGGGACAACTACGGCCAGGGATCAAGCCGGGAACATGCGGTGCTGGGGCCGCGCTATCTGGGGGTGCAGGCGGTGATCGTCAAAAGTTTCGCCCGCATTCACTGGCAGAATCTGGTCAACTTCGGGATTCTTCCGCTGACCTTTGCCGATCCGGCGGACTGGGAGGAGATTACCCGGGGCGACGTACTCCGGATTCGGAATGCGCGAAAGGCGATCCGTTCCGGCGACACGGTAACGGTGGAAAACGTGACGCGGAAAACGGAATTCAAGGCGGTTCATACCATGAGCCCGCGCCAGGTGGAAATGATGCTGGCCGGCGGAAAGATCAATCTGATCAAGCAGAAACAGGCAGAGAAGTAAGTGGCCGGTCCCTCTCCTCTTCGGGAGAGGGACGGTTCAGGTATCGCGGCGAGGATCTGCGAGAAGGAACAGGGGCGGTCTGGAACATAGAACGCCCCTATTGCATTTACCCGGCTTCTATGATTTTCACCTCTGCCGGAGGAGCGGGGGGAGATGGCGCTGCGGTGCCGGTACTTTCAATGGAGATGGCCCAGTCGGAGGCATAGGGCGCTTCCCACTGATGGACGCCGGGCGCGTAGGTTCCGATGGCTATTTCCTTGTAGGGCTTCAGGGTATCCACCGCGACCGCTGGTCTGGGTTCGGACATGCCGGACAGATCCATGCGGATGGACTGGGCATTTTCTTTGTAGAAGATGTAGTTGTTACTGTTTCCTTTCAGGGCATAGCCGTCTGTCAGTCCGTTTGCCCGCACAAGGTCACGGGTAAAGCGCTTGTCAAAGAAGGTTGTGTTTGTCCTGATCCATTCGGGATTGGGATATGTACAGGGAGCAACAAGCCCCGAATAAATTTCATCACATCCACCAGACAGGTTCCCCCAGATATTGGCTACCCCTCCTGCCATTGCGGCATGCCACAATCCCCGTCGTGTTTCAGTGAAGCTGTAATCTTTGCTGCTTCCTCCAATCCGGAACCGATCTTCCGAAAATGAGGGTTTGGATGGACGCCTGGTAATGGTTTCTACATATTTCTGATAATCCGGTTTGTGCTGTTCATAGGATGAGTAATCCATTCCCTCATAGATCTGGTTCAGTTGATTCTTGCCGGCACGCGCACCGAGGTAGTGATCCCAGGCCATATGTTCCTGCATATAGGAGTGCCAGTTTGCCAGCTGGGATTCGTTCACCCACTCCCACAGGTCATAGCCATATCCCATGGTCCAGCCGGGCAGAGGCCCCAGACGGGCAGCGATATAGCGTTGCAGTCTTTTGTCTTCAACACCGTTGATACCCCATTTGGCCGGTGTCTGCTTTCTGGATTCATCCCCCCACGCCCACAGGTGGACGAGACCTCCCGCCTTGTGGACTTTCGTGATCAACAGATCCAGGGCTTCAAAAGTTCGCAAATCCGGATCGGGACGAGAAATCGCATCGCTTCTTTCATTATTTATATCGAACCACATGCACATAATGGGTACATGAAATCCTGTAAACCCATGCTCAACCATAAAGGTCTGAATATCGGCATCGATCTTCTCCGGTTTACTATGAAAGTAAGCAGGACCGGCGTACATGATATACTGCGGCACAAAGGCCTGGTTGGTTCCCTGGCGCATCCATTTTTCACCGTCATGGGTGACAAAGCCGTGGACGCCGGGATTCTCCTGGATGGTGACGGTACCGCTGATGCCGTTCAGTTCCGGATCACCGCTGGTACTTTTGAAGGTCCAGGTGCCGGGCTGTGTGCCGGCAAACCGGAATTTCCAGGTATCACTGCCGTCGTAGAACATGCCGGTGACCCGTTTTTCCCCGGTCTGCTGATGGGTAAATGCTACCGTGGCGATCAGGTCAAATGGGTTGCCGGAAACGGAGGAATTCTGGATCGACCATTCCAGATACGGCGCCCACTGGGTTCCGGTTTTGTCGTATGGTCCTGCGTGGGTGGCGGGTATGCATAAAAAGAGGGTGAAGAGAAACAGGCAGCCGGTCAGAAAGCCGGATGCCCTGCGGCGATATGTACAGTTTGTTGATGCTCTGGTTTTCATAGCAGTAAACCTTTCTGATGGTTAAGAATTCAATACCTTGTGATGTTACTTCCGAGTTTACCAGTTCCCTGTCCGGTGTCTGTTAATTTTACTCTTTCCGGATCAACGCGGGCATCGGAAGCAGTCATCCATCGGTTTTTCTGTCTATGAAACTAATGATATTACTGCGTATTTTGATGTATATGGGTTGGCTGTGGTATTTTGAGGAAGGAATTCTTCCATCTGCTATGCACCTGAAGCGCAATCTGCAGCAGGTGCAGATCTGCTGTGCGGGGGTTGCGTTGGGCTGGACACGCCGGAGGGTGATAGGGGATTGTCTGAACCGGGATTCGTCTGATTGATCTGATGGACTATGATGTCAGCCGCGATACCATCAGCGTAATCAGATTCATCAGACGAATCAGAGTTCAAGAAA
>JBEPXL010000687.1:0-2518 GCA_041641935.1 Desulfobacteraceae bacterium
TCCCGCCATCCGGTGCGGAACTTGACCGAGAGGGGAATCGACACCGCCCGGCGCACGGCGGCGACGATCTCTTCGGCCAGCGGCGGATCTTTCAGGAGGGCCGCACCGCAGTTGTGCTTGCAGACGACCGCCACCGAACAGCCGAAGTTGAGATCCACCCCGAAGAATCCTTCGGCCTCCACCCGCCGGGCCGCCCTTGCCATTTCCGCCGGTGAATCGCCGTAGATCTGGCAGACGAGAAAGGGCAGTTCTTCATCCCGCCAGACAAACCCCGTGGTGAGATGTCCCCGCCCGTTGGGTACGGCACGGGACCCGGCCATTTCCGAAAAGAGAAGGCCAAAGCCCCCGAATCCGGCCACCAGTTCCCGGAACGCGACATTGCCGAGCTTGGACAGCGGTGCCAGCACGAGGCGTTTTGGAATCCGCCGGTTACCGATCCGAAGGGGACGGTTCAGAAACGTCCGCAGGGATTCCCCCGGTGCGATGCCGTCCGTGGCCGATTTTTCTTCCATTTCATCCGGATGCCGGTCTGTCTTGTACATTCGGTTCTGCCTATTTTGCGACGCCGCCCATGCAGACATACTTGATTTCGATGAATTCATCGATGCCGTAGCTGGACCCTTCCCGGCCGATGCCCGATTCCTTCATGCCGCCGAAGGGCGCCACCGGTGTGGAGATGAGTCCGGTATTGACGCCCACGATGCCGTATTCCAGCCCTTCGGAGACCCGCCAGATCCGGCCCATGTCCCGGCTGTAGAAATAGGCAGCCAGTCCGTACCGGGTATCATTGGCCATCTGAATCGCCTCCTCTTCCGTATGAAACCGGAACAGGGGCGCCACCGGCCCGAAAATTTCCTCATGGGCCACCCGCATGGCGGGAGTGACATTGGTCAGCACCGTCGGCTCGAAAAAGGTTCCGCCGAGGGGATGGCGGCTTCCGCCGATGGCCACGCACGCGCCCTTGTCGGTGGCGTCATTGAGCAGTTCTTCCACCTTTTCCACAGCGTCCTCATCGATCAGCGGTCCCTGGTCCGCCCCCTCCTCGAACCCGTCGGCGACCTTCAGTTTCCGGACGGCCTCGATCAGCTTTTCCGCAAACCGGTTGTAAATCTCCTCCTGGATCAGCATCCGGTTGGCGCAGACACAGGTCTGGCCGGTGTTGCGGTATTTGGAGGCGATGGCGCCCTGTACGGCCGCATCGATATCGGCGTCGTCAAAGACGATGAACGGGGCGTTTCCCCCCAGTTCCAGGGAAACCTTCTTGACCGTGTCGGCACTCTGCCGCATCAGCTGCTTGCCCACCGCCGTTGAACCGGTAAAGGTCAGTTTCCGGACCAGGGGGCTGGCGGTCAGTTCCTCCCCGATGACACTGGATTTGCCGGTGACGACATTGAACACGCCCTTCGGAATGCCGGCGCGTTCCGCCAGTTCCGCCAGTGCCGTGGCGGAATAGGGGGTCTGGCCGGCGGGTTTGACCACCATCGTGCATCCTGCCGCCAGGGCGGGGGCCGCTTTCCGGGTGATCATGGCCGAGGGAAAATTCCAGGGCGTGATCGCCGCACAGACCCCCACCGGCTGCTTGATGACCATGATCCGGATATCGGCCTTGTGGGCCGGAATCAGATCCCCGTAAATCCGTTTTCCTTCTTCGGCAAACCATGACACAAATCCGGCGGAATAGGCGACTTCGCTTCGGGATTCGGCAAGGGGTTTGCCCTGTTCCCTGGTCATGATCACCGCCAGATCCTCCTGATGTTCCATGATCAGGTCATGCCACCGCCGGAGCAGTCCGGCCCGTTCTTCCGCCGTCCGGTTTCGCCATTCGGCCCAGGCCGCATCGGCGGCTTCGATGGCCTTCTGCACATCCTCTTTCCCCAGCGCGGGCATGGAGCCGATCTGCGCCCCGTTGGCGGGATCGGTCACCGGAAATGTTTCTCCGGTTCCGGCGTCCATCCACTCGCCGTTGATATAACACTGCTGCCGGAAAAGATCATCATCCTTGATTTTCATCATGGTTCTCCCCTTTCTGTGCCTGTTCGGCGGGAACATCGGTTATGGTGCCGGGCGTCTTCTTTTATCGTTACCATCTTCGGGGGGATGTTCAAGAGGCCGGGAGAAGGCAGACGGTTTACTGGTTCAAAGGTCATAATCGGAATAATATTTCTTCATGCATTCCGGACAGATGCCATGACTGAATTCCGCTTCCGAATGCTCCCGTATATAGGCTTCCAGTTGATTCCAGTAGCCTTTGTCGTCCCGTATTTTTTTACAGAAGGAACAGATGGGAACGATTCCACGCAGCACCTTGATCTCCGCAAAGGCGTTCTGGAGCCGGATATGTTTCCTTTTCAGCTTCTCCTCGGTTTCTTTGCGCAGTACCAGTTCCTCTTTCGCCCTGCGGATGGCGGACTGGTTGAGGGTCCGGAGATATTCCGCTGTTTTGGCGGTGAAGGAGAGGTACAGGTTGAAGATATAAATCAGCAGCAGTTTGGTCCATTCCACCGGCCAGTTGATCATC
>JBEPXL010000688.1:0-2514 GCA_041641935.1 Desulfobacteraceae bacterium
GACCAGATCGCGGAGGGCGACGAAGAGCGTCATGCCGGTGGGCGATCTCCTGCGGGCACCACTCTGGCCCCTTTTTTTGTCTCTGGGCTTCATCTTGCTATTTCATTCTAAAGACCGGCCCTTTGGGGGGAAAAGGGAGATTCTTTCCTTGCGGTAGCAAAAACGCATGATCACGGCGGATGCGCAACCGGTCGGACCAGCCATCCGTTATGATCAGAATCGGTCCGGTTTCGGGAAAATCCTCCGCTTTTTCCAGTAAAGTCACCCCAGGCTGAAGTATGGTGCCGCCGCGACCGCGTACTTTCACACGATCGGCAATCGCATCGGGCGATATATATCCCTGGTCATAAGCGGCCGCGTCACAGAAAACCACCCGGACGCCGGGCACATCCCGACTGATGCCATAACTGGCCACAGCACCGAGGGCCTTCCCCAGCAGCTTACGTTCCATGGAACCGGAAGTGTCGATAATCACGCCAAAAGTCCTGCCGTCTTCAGCCCCCTCAGCCGGGTACCAGCGGGGCCGGGGGATGTCCGGCGTGGCCGATTGCCTGCGGCTGGGCCGGGCATAGGTGCGACGCTTTTCCAGGGGCGTAAAGAAACCGTCGAACCACTGGGCAAGCTCTACATCCCAGGGAATGGCCGGCTGCTGCAACGCGCGGATTTCTTCCACCAATCCCGCCGGCAGAAATCCGCGTCCTTCCTGTTCATGGAACATCAGCCCGCGTGACAGGCAGCTCCGGTAAAAGTCGTCCAGCGACACCCCGGCGCCAACGGTCCACCAGTCAGGTGTCCGTGGCGAGAGAATGTCGCATTGTTGAACACCCGCCAAGGTGGCCAGTTTCCGGTAGCGGCGCAGATCCGTCGCGATGCGGTCATACACCGCTTCCGCGGAGAACCCCTTCAATTCCGGCTCATGCAACCCCCCGAAGTTGGGGATCTCCCCGATCTGCATCTCGAGAAGCCAGTCATTGATGACGAAATCGCAGGCCACGTTCCAGAGGTAAGGATCACGGCCACGGCGTCTGACATCATGCCGCAGTCCCACGTGCAGGAGTTCATGGGCCAGGACGAACCGGGCCTCTTCCAGTGTAAGGGCGGCGGCGGGATTGACAAATATCTCCCTGGCTTCGATGTCCACGGCGGCAACGGAGATGCCCAGGCGCTGGCACACCTGGGCATCCTCCACGACCTCGAAAGCCTCTGCAAGGGCGCCCAACAGCGGATAGCTGCTGACAAACCAGTTGCAGGCTTGAACCGAATTGCTTTTGCTCCGGTTACGGCTGTTCAGGGTTTCCAGGTTGCCGGCAGCCACCTGAACGGCCTGGCTGACCGCCTCGGCGATGCCGTCCTTCAGACAGTCGGCCCATGATCGCTGACGCAAACCCCAGTAGGTATATCCAGGATCCTTCTCATTCACCATGTCGTTCATGGGTCCGGCGGTTCCCATGCGGGCCATTTCATTTGGAATCCCGTCCCGGCGGAAACGCTCGTAGAGGTCATGTTCGGTCTGTGAGGAAATATCAGGGGCGCCCAGCATATCCTCGGGGGGTCGCCCCAGTTTCAGGTCCCTTAAAAATCGCGCCACCACGACATCGCACGCCGTGTTCCAGGCCCTTTGATCTTCCCGGTTCCGGAACTGTTCGAGTCCCAAGTGGAGCAGGCAATGGGCCAGAACATGCATCCACTCTTCCGGCGTTGCCCTGCGGGTGGGATTGACATGTATCGCCCCATGGGAGCTGACCAGGGCCCAGCCAACTGCCGGGCAGCGGGAGGGTTCATCGCGATAAATCCGGGCCCGCAGCCAAAGGGGTGCGAACATCGGGTGCCGTTCCATGGCTTTGGCAGCCTCCCGGAAATTCCGGGTGGCCGGATCCATGTTCGCTTTTTTTGACTTGCGTCTGTTCTTACGAGCCATTGGAACGATCCGCCAGGCGCGGTAGATCCCGAACGATCTCGATCATCAACCAACCGGGAAGGCCGGTATCCCTATCGGATTTCGCCACCACCATTTGGGCGATCTCCAAACTGATCAGAGACAAATCTTTCATCAGGGCCTTTGCCCTGTGGGCGAGCTGTCGATGCTGCCCTGTAACGGCTGTCGCATCATCGGGCAGTTCCTTGATCAGCCGGGCTCTGAAGGATTGCGCCAGAAAATAGAGGACATCCCGGTCCTCGGCAGCATTCGGCCACCCGATTTCACCCTTGAGAATCGCAGAGAGCTGATAACGGCTGCGGACCTGTTTGACAAAGGCCTTGAATTGTCCGGCATGATGGGGAGAGAGGCAGCCGAACGCCAGCACATCCAGCCGGTGGTCATTCAGGTCCTGGCCGAACCCTTTCATGGCATCACTGAGGATGTGCCAGGACCGCGGTGATGAAAAGGGCTCCTCGTGCTTGGGGGGCTGGCTCCACAAATGATCCGGTCTCGTCTGAATGTAATCGATGACCATTGGATGGATATCGTTCCGGCCGGCCCACTCCAGCCAGTCGAAGTGAGACACGGTGAGGTGC
>JBEPXL010000689.1:0-2511 GCA_041641935.1 Desulfobacteraceae bacterium
GCCTCGGCATGTCCCGCCAGTACCCGGTGAATCATATCCACATGCGCCTCCGTCAGCTGCTGTACCCCGAGATGCCGGAGAATACTCTCCCGACTGATCAGAAACACCAGAATCTGCCCGAAGAGCGCGTGTACCCGCAGTTTCACTTCGTCGCTCTCCGGATCAAGCCCCGTACAGGACGCGACGAGGGCCGTGGACATCTCCTGCATCTGCTTCATGTGCTGCTCATAGTAGATATCGAAGGCTTCCGTGGGATTTGCCTGCTCCCGCATGATAATCTGGGCCCACGCCTTGGGTTCGTCGGATTCCACAAAAATTCTGGCCAGACCGCCCAGCATCTTCCGGAAGGCCGCCAGTGCCTCGCCCTTCTCCAGCGGCCCCTGTTCCAGCGCCTCCTGAATATCCCGGGTCATTTCCCCGATATACGCCGAAATGGACCGGATGATGTATTCCACCACCGCCCGGTACAGCCCTTCCTTGCTCCCGAAGTGGTACGGAATCGCGGCGATGTTGGCCCCGGAATGGCTGGAAAGCATCCGGGTGCTGGTTCCCTTGATGCCGTATTCGCCGAACAGTTCCAGCCCCGCCATGATCAGGGCGTAACGGGTTCCTTCACCGCGTTTGTTCAGAAGATTCCGGTCCGGCTTTTCAAGCGACTGAATCGGCATGTCTGACTCCTTTGCCTTCTTGTTGTGTGTCGATTCCCAGAAATAGACTGTACAGAACAGGCACAACCCCCAGTGTCAGCACCGTCCCCACCGCCAGACCGAAGGCAATCACGCTCGCCATCCCGTAAAACAGGGGATCATGGGCCAGAATCAGCGGCATCAGGCCGAGGATCGTGGTCATGGTCGTCATGACAATGGGCCGCAGTCGCCGCACGCAGGCCGACAGGATCGCCTCGAACGGATCATCGGTTTCCCGCCGGTCCATATCGATGCGGTCGATCAGGACGATGGCGTTGTTGATGATAATCCCCGCCAGTGAATAGAGCCCCAGCGTCACCATGAACCCGAAGTAGGCATTCATCACCACAAGCCCGATCACCGCGCCGATCAGCAGGAGCGGAAGGGTCAGCAGAATGATCAGAGCGCGCCGGTATGAATTGAACTGGGCGATCATGAGGATGATGATCAGCCCCAGGCACAGCGGCGCGTTGGCAGACAGGGCCGCCTGTGCCTCGCCGGACTGCTCGATGACGCCGTCATATTCGATTTCATGATTGTACGGCAGTGTTTCCCGGAGCGCGTCCAGTTCCTCCTGAATCAGCGGAACCATCGCCTCTGCGGTCATCTGTGTGTTTTTCGCCTCCACGGTGACGGTGCGGAACATGTCTTCCCGGTGTATCCGGGCAAAGTTGTTGACCAGTTCCATATCGGCCACCTGCATCAGCGGTACATTCACCTTCCGGGTCCGGGAATAGACATTGACGGTGCGGAGCCGGTCCGGATCGAACCGTTCCGCGTCGATGGCCCGCAGGACGATGGGGAAAATGTCATCCCCCTCGCGGAACTCGGAAATATTCCGGCCGGAAAAATAGGTCTGCAGGGACCGGGCAATATCATCGGAGGTCACCCCCGCCCGCCGGGCCCGTTTCTGGTCCACCTGCACCCGGATCTGTGTGACCCGGTTTTCCCAGTCGTTTTTGATGTCGATGGCCCCCGGTACTTCCTGCAGAATCGCCTCGATCTTTTCTGCTGTTTCATAAATATAGTCCGCGTCCGGCCCCTTGACCTGGATTTCGATTCTGGAAGAATCGCTCGGCCCCAGAAACATCCGGGTCACCCGCGCCATCACCTGCGGAAAGTGCCGGTCGAACATGGTCCGGAGTTCCTGCAGGGTGGTTTCCATGTTCTCCTGCCGGTCAATATTGAGCACGATAAACCCTTTGCTGGCATCGGGATCGAGGGGCGTCAGGGACAGCACAAACCGGGGCCCCCCGAATCCGCCGTAGGAGGCATAGCTTTCAATATGCGGAAACCGCTCGTCATCATTCAGAAACCCGGCGATTTCCTGCAGCGTCGCATCGGTTTTGCGCATGGATGTCCCGGCCGGCAGATCCAGATAGACCAGAATCTGGGTGCGGTCGGAATCCGGGAAAAACTTTTTGGGTACATGAGGCATGGTGGCAACGGCGGCGGCAAAAAAGAGGACAATGAGCCCCAGAAAGAGAAGACGCCACCCCATGATCCGTCGCAGCAGCTTTTCATACCCGTTGTTCATGCGGTCAAAGACACGGCTGACCTTCCGCTGCGGCGCGGGCCTGTCCTCCTCTTTTTTCAGCCGGATAAACCGGTGACACAGGATCGGTGTCACCGTCAGGGCGATCAGCCAGGAACTGAGCAGGGTAATGAAAATCACCAGCGAAATGGACCGGGTGTATTCACCGGCTACATGTTCGGCCAGCATCAGTGGCAGAAACACCAGAATGGTGGTCAGCGACGAGGTGAGCAGCGGAACCGCCAGGGTCTTTCCGGCATGGGTCAGGGCGTCGTCCCGGCTTTCACCCTC
>JBEPXL010000690.1:0-2509 GCA_041641935.1 Desulfobacteraceae bacterium
AGGTCTATTTTCCTGTGGCCGGAAATAAAGCCGAACCACCGGAAGGAAATGATGACAGATCACCGGAACACCTGCATGGCGCGGAGACGGTTCTGCTGGTGGAAGACAATGAGCAGGTCCGCAAAACCGCCCGGGCCATTCTGAAGCGGCACGGGTATATGGTGCTGGTCGCCGAAAGCGGTGCAACGGCGCTGAAGATGCTGGACCGGCACAGGGGACCGGTTCATCTGCTTCTGACGGACGTGGTCATGCCGGACATGGACGGAAAGGAACTGTATGAACGGATAACCGACCGGCTGCCGGATGTGAAGGTGCTGTATATGTCCGGCTACACGGACAATGTGATTGCCCACCGGGGGGTGATGGAGGAGGGCATCTCGTTTATCCAGAAGCCGTTTTCCGTCAAAGCCCTGGCGGCCAGTGTGCGGGAGGTGCTGAACGGGAAGAACTGAACCGGCAGGCGTGACGTCAGCGGCGGAGAGTCCCCGCATTTCCTCCGGAACACCGACGCCGTCCCGGGACGGATGCACAAAATACACATTATTTATCCGCAGAATACATAATCCTCCCCATATTCTTTCAAGGGCACAGCGATACAATTTTTTCTTTGAATTCCATACAGTAAAGTTCCCTCTGAAGCCCCCTGTTTTTCCCAAGGAGAGTTGATATGCGACCGAGACTGCTGAAGTGTCTGTTTCCCCTTCTTATTCTCCCTCTTTTCCTCTGCACGGCAGGCGTGGTTCCCGTCACGGGGCAGGAAGCCCCGCCTCCCCCGGAACCTGCCTACTCCCCGGAAGACATTCAGGATGTGATCCAGGTACTGGAAGATCCGGCCGCCCGGGAAAAACTGATCCGGCAGCTTACCATTCTGGCGGAAGCCGAGAAGGAAGTCGCGCCGGAAGAGGAGGTCCAGACGCCGGCGACCCGGCTCCTGCAGGTCATCTCCGGACGGATGGAACTGCTGAGCGACGCCCTGCGGAAAGTGGCCGGGGCCGTCAACCGGTTCCCCCGCGGGCTGGAATGGGCAAACCGGCAGATCCGGGTTCCGGAAAACCGCACGTTCTGGTTCGAGGTGCTGATCAATGTCGGCATTGTGGTGCTGCTGGGGTATGTCATCTTCCATTTTTCCCGGTTCCTGTTCCGCCGTGCCCGGACTGCGCTGTCGGAAAACGGGGCGGAATTTTCGGTCTGGAGCAGACTGCTGCGCCTGTTCGCCCGTTTCGTACTCGACCTGATTCCACTGGTGCTGTTCACCCTGTCTGTCTATCTGATCCTGGGGGTTCTGGACCCGCTGCAGAAAACCCGGCTGGTGGTGCTGATCTGGGCCCATGCCTTTATCCTGAACCGTCTGGTGATTGTCATATCACGGGCCGTCTTCTCGTCCAGAGCGCCCAGACTGCGCCTGCCCCGGTTTTCCGATGACACCGCCCGTTATCTGGAAAAATGGACCAAGCGGATCTCCGGGGTGATCATTTACGGCTATGCCGCCCTTCAGGCCGCTATTCTGCTGGGCATGGACGAACTGCTGTATGACGGACTCCTGCGGCTCTTCGGGCTTCTGATCGCGTTTCTGCTGATCCTGTTCGTCCTGCAGAACCGGCGGCGGGTACGGGACTATCTGCGGAATCTCGGACGCAGCCCGCGAAATGAACAGAAACCGTTTCTGCGCCGTACCCTGGAGCAGACGGCCCGCCTCTGGCACGTTCTGGTGATTCTCTACATTCTCCTTTTTTACGGCGTCTGGGCCCTGAAAATGCCCGGCGGCGCCCAGTATCTGCTCAAGGGAACGGTTCTGTCCCTGCTGGCGATTCTGGCCGGTTTTGCGTTTCTGCGGGCGATTCATCCTCTGTTCCGCAGGAGAATCCATATTTCAGATGGTATGAACGCCCGGTTTCCCCTGCTGGAAGAGCGGGCCAACCGGTACCGGGAGGTCACCTACCGGGGAGTCCGTCTGGTGGTCATCGTGCTGGTGATTCTGGCGGTGCTGCAGGCATGGGGGGCGGATGTCTTCGGGTGGCTGGCCGGCGAAACCGGTCAGGTCCTGCTGGAAACCCTGCTGAGTGTCATCGGCGTTCTGATCCTGGCACTGATCATCTGGGAAGTGGCCAATGCCTATCTGGAGAAATACCTGCAGGAAAAGATCGAGGACGGAGTCACGAAGGTATACAGCGCCCGCACCCGTACACTGATGTCGGTGATCCGCAAGGCGCTGCTGATTACGCTGATTGTGATTACGACGCTGACGGTTCTGTCGGAACTCGGGGTGGATATAGCGCCCCTGCTGGCCGGGGCCGGTGTGCTGGGGCTGGCGGTCGGGTTCGGGGCACAGAAACTGGTGCAGGATGTCATCACGGGTGTCTTTATCCTACTGGAGGACCAGATTTCGGAAGGCGACGTGGTCAGCGTGGCCGGTAAAGCGGGGCTGGTGGAGGCGGTGGATATCCGGACCCTGCGGCTGCGGGATCTTTCGGGAACGGTGCATACCCTGCCCTACAGCGCCATCGATTCG
>JBEPXL010000691.1:0-2504 GCA_041641935.1 Desulfobacteraceae bacterium
CATCCCGTATGATGTCAGACAGGATCCGGTCCAGTCGCCGGAGGTCATCAAAATCGTTCGGTTCGATCTGGACAAGGAGGATGGCCGCATCATCCAGGGAGACATCTTCATCAGCATCTTCCCTGCTGTTCCGGGCCATCTGGTCCAGCAGATGACCGGCCTCCCGGATCAGCCGCTCCTTTTCAGGATGATCCGCCAGATAGAGTTCCGCCGCCGCCAGCGACTGGCGAACCGCCGCCAGCACCTCGGCACTGTCGTCTGCATTGATCCCGCCTGCGGCAACCATGCGCAGGCGCCGGTCACAGAGGTGAAGCAGCCGGGCCAGATCGGACATACCGGGCGGAACCGCCCGGGCGGCAGCGGACAGTGTGTCGCAGAAGTCATCCAGCTCCGAGACCGCTTCTTCATCTGTCATATCAATAAAGGAAAGCAGTTCGGTCAGGATATCTTGCAGATGTTCAGGAAGTCCGGACATGTCAGGTTCCTCAGCCATTACAGCATGGCATTGATCTTCTCGGCCAGCTGATCGCCTTTGAAGGGCTTGGCGATATAATCGGTTTTTCCTTCCTCGCCCGGCGTCACCGTCATCTTTTCCTTGCTCTCGGCGGTGACCATGAGAAAGGGAATCTCGGCCAGGTCATCCCTGCTTCTGGCCTTTTCCAGAAGCTGCATGCCGTTCATGCCGGGCATGTTCCAGTCACAGATAATCAGGTCAATTGTCTGATTGTTGAGGATTTCCCAAGCCGCCTCACCGTTTTCGGCCTCTACGACATTCTCTATTTCCATTCCCTTGAGCACTTTCTTGATAATCCGCCGCATGGTGGAAAAATCATCTACAACAAGAATCGTTGGGCTGTCGGACATGATGCACTCCTTACCTGTTCAAATATTGGATACTGTGGATGACAAAGGGGTTTCATACTGCCTTTCCGCCAGATCGATAATACCGGCGATGTCCAGAATCAGACCGACGGTTCCATCCTCCAGAATCGTACACCCCGATATGCCGGAAGCCGTGCCGATATAATCCGGCATTCCCTTGATCACCGTCTGATGGTGGCCGATGATCTCGTCAGCGAAAAAACAAATATGTTTCGAACCGGACATGACATTGATCAGGATGCCGTTCTCCAGGCCGGTGTGATCCGGTTCGACCTGGTAGAGTCTGTGCAGCCGGAGGACCGGAATCAGGCTGTTGCGGATCCGTACCAGTTCCTGCCCGCTCATGGTGACGGTGATCTGGCTCGTCCGGGGCCGGAACGACTCCCGGATGGAAAGCAGCGGAAGGGTATAGGTCATTCGGCCGACCCGGATGAGCATTCCGTCGATAATCGCCAGGGTCAGGGGAATCCGGAGAAGGAGGGTCACCCCTTCACCGGGGCGGTTCCGGATATCGATTTTTCCCTTGAGCCGGTCAAGATTCCGCCGGACCACATCCATGCCGACGCCGCGTCCCGAAACATCGGTGACGGCAGCGGCTGTGGAAAAGCCCGATTCAAATACATACCGGTAAATCTCTTCGTCCGAAAGGGTTCCGGCCGCCTCTTCGCTGATCAGTCCCCGCTCCAGTGCCAGCGACCGGATCCGCTCCGGATCCATTCCGCGGCCGTCGTCGGCAATCCGGATCAGGATTTCGCCGCCCTCGTGCCGGGCCTCCAGCACAATGCGGCCGGTGGCCGGTTTTCCGGCCTTCTCCCGTTCCCCCGGAGATTCAATTCCGTGGTCCACGCTGTTGCGGATCATGTGGACCAGCGGGTCGGCAATCAGTTCAATGACGGTCTTGTCCACCTCCGTCTCCTCGCCGATCAGATCCAGGCGGACGTTTTTACCCGCCCGTCCCCCCAGGTCGTGGACCATGCGGATCATGCGCCGGAATGTCCGGGTCAGGGGGACCATCCGGACCGACATGACCACGTTCTGCAGCTCGGAGATGATCCGTCGCAGGTTGTGGGATGACCGGTCGAAGTTTTCCAGGGAAAGTCCTTCCAGGTCCGCATTTTTGGTCACCATTGACTCGGCGATAACCAGTTCACCCACCAGATTGATCATGCGGTCGAGTTTTTCCAGATCGACCCGGATGTTCTGACGCTCCGCCGCCCACCGGCCGCCGGTCGTATCCCGGGCGCTTTTCTTCTGCACCGGAAGATCCGGCTGCTCACCGCCGGCCATGACGGCTTCCATCCGTTCCAGGGCCGGAATCAGCAGTTCCGCGCCGGTCAGTTCGGCATGGCCGGATGCCGCCAGCCCGGCGATCCCGTCCTGCAGCACATCCACCCCCTGGAGCAGAAGAGTCTGCACGCTTTCGTCCAGTGAGCCGGGGGAGGCCCGGAACCGGTCCAGAATATTTTCGAGCCGGTGACTGAAGGCTGCAAAGGAGCGGAATCCCACCAGACCGGCATGTCCCTTGAAACTGTGGATCAGCCGGAATGCGTCCGCCAGCATCTCCCCGGCTTTTTCCGGCGCATCATGGAGGGTGCAGAGGTAATGCTCCACCTGATCGAGAT
>JBEPXL010000692.1:0-2502 GCA_041641935.1 Desulfobacteraceae bacterium
CAGGCATCGCTGGGCCGTCTCCTCCCAGACACTCAGGTCGAAAAGGGTGTCCATGTCCCGATTGGAGATGGCGTGTATTTTGAAATCATTCGGATTGAAAATGCCGGAGAGGAAATTCCGGGATGCCTTTACGACCCCTTCAGCTGCGGCAAGATTATCTTCCGAAGCGGTTTTCAGCAGATCCGACTGGAACAGGGGGTGAGCCCTTGCTGTCAGTTCCTTCATCAGGAGATTCTCTCCCAGGTTCACAACCAGTGCGTCCAGCCCTTCCTCCCCGAAAGGGCCGCCGCCGACGGCATGACAGAAGCAGGTGTTTCCGGGGCGATCGCAACCCCATCCCACCAGGATGGTGTTTTCGACGCGTTCACCGAAATAAGGATCCTGATGATTGGCGTTTGAGTCCAGAAAGACGCGGCTGTTGAGCCGTATGGCCCGGGCATCACACGATTTGACACCGAAGACCACCGGCCGGGTTTCGGAAAGCACTGCCTGAGCCTGCAGACCATCCGGGTCCGGTGAAGACCGATACATTACTTCGCACCGGGGCAGGAAAAATGATCTCAGGGAAAGCCGTGTGGACGGGCCGCATTCGGGGATTTCCCCGTCCCGATAAGGGCTGAATGCTTTTACACCGTTTTCTGTAGACGGGGTCCACAGGTCGGACCGCCGGTTCAGGTCTGTCAAGAAGGCGGGTAGATCCTTCTTGTTTAATATCCAGTTATTCATCAGCGCCTCCGGGAGTGTTCATGAAAGGCGGGTCGGAAAATGGTCACGGGCGGTGCTGCCTCCGGGTCCAGACCCGGCCTGTAGCCGGTGGATTCTTCAAAATCAGCATTCAGCTGTCGGGCCAGAAGCCGAATCGGAATGTTGACCGGGCAGGCCGTTTCACAAGCCCCGCAGCCGGTGCAGCGTCCGGCGATATGGTGTGCCCGGATCAGATGAAAATCCGGCACGCCGCCATATCCGGATTCGGGTGAAAACCAGCGGGATTTTTCGATATCCGCGAAGCACTCGGTGCAATAGCACAAGGGGCACGCCTCCCGGCAGGCAAAGCACATCAGGCAGGCACTGAACATATTTCGAAGGTGAGCCGTTCTTTTCCGGTCCATGATCGGACCGGTATCCGGGTCTTCGTTTTTAAACAATGGCACTTCCGGTGCCGTATGCCGCAAATCCGACACATTCTCCGGGTTCGTCATCCAGGTATGGACAGACAGTGGATTCGGGTACCGGCATTCGAGACAGGCCTGCCGCAGCAGGTCTTTTCGCTCCAGCACCATTGGCTTCCCGGCCGCTTGTATCTCCACCCGGTCTCCCCGGCAGACGACCTCCGTGATGTACTCTGCACCACCCGCCGTCATGGCGGTTTTCTCCGGATCGATCATACCGGTACAGGGGATGCCCAGTATATGCATCCGCTCTATATCGATTCGCCCTTCCTGATGATGCACAACCAGATTTCGCCAGTCGCATCCCTTGGCTGTGATTGCAATTCGTCCCGTCAGCTTTGTCGGAATGAAGTTGGCCAGGTTCATGAGGCAGAAATCATCCCAGCACAGTTTTTCAGCCTGCTCGGGTGTTCTGGCCAGGAAAGGCCGACGGCTCATGGGGAGGGTTCCGGGTATGAAGCCGAGGACGCCGTCCACAAGATTTTCCGTGAGCAGCACTATGGCTTCGGTTCGAATTTTTTTAGTGGTCTCATTCATCATTTTCATTTTCATGCCCGGTAAAGCGATAGCGTGCCAGGTTTCTCATAATCTCAGCAATATCCACCTCCTGCGGGCAGGTCAGGGTGCAGGTTCGGCACTGTTTGCAGAGCATCAGAAAACCGCTGTGAACTGCGCCGTGAATATCCCCCTGCTGGAGGTAACGGACTACTTTTCGGGGGCTCTCTCCGGAAACGAAGGACACCCGGCATGCAGCCGCACAGCGGCCGCATTGAACACAATCCATTACGCCGTGCGTCGAAAGATCGGTCCCGACGGATGGACGGCTTCTTGAAGAATTCTTCATGGTGAATGGTATCCCCGCAGTCCCTTCGGCATCATATCTTGAACGGGTTCGGACCCATCTCTTTCAGATCCTTGATGTAGTCGTTCAGGATCGTCACATACCGGGGAGCGTCCTGGATTTCAATACTCTCGAACCGGACCCGTTCAGATTCGATCATCATGGATTCCAGTTTGTCCTTGAGATCTCCGCTGCGCTTGCGGACCAGTTCGTTGCCGTTGATGTAGTGACACTGGCCCTCCCGGCAACCGGCGATCAGCACCCCGTCAACGCCGATGGAAAGGGCATCGGCCACCAGTGCATTATTCACCGCACCGGCGCAGGGAACCTGGATATGAATCACGTTCGGCGGAACAGCCAGACCCGTATCGGCAGCGGTCCGGGCCGCCACATGGGCGTCGTTTTCACACAGGAAGGCCAGTATCAGGGGTGCGTCTTCCTCCAGAAAAGAGGTTTCCAGCACCTCGATCTGGGCGGACAACTGCTTGATGG
>JBEPXL010000693.1:0-2498 GCA_041641935.1 Desulfobacteraceae bacterium
CGGAAACGGGTTTATATTTTTCGAAGACAATACCGCACCGGACACATTCGGTGTGCCCGTCCGGCTGTTCGAACTGGCATTTCGGGCATATCATGATTTTCCTTCCTGATGGCATCACCAGGCCATACATACCTGCCGGAGGCGCATCCGGACTGAGATGTTTCCGCTTGCTATCTTCCTCTTTCCTCTCTACAATCACCAGCGCTCAGACGTAAAAGAACCGGTAGAATAGTCGGTTGGATTCTGTTTTGCCATAACAACGAAGAAGAGATCAACAGTTCATGAAAACCATCGGCAAGAAACCCGTTATCATGGTGTTGACGACCGTCCTGGTCGTCTTTTTCGTCTGGATCATCTTCAGCCGTCTCCAGGAGCAGGGAAATGCCGGAGAACGGGGAAAAGGGCCGCAGGCCGCTCCGGTGGAAGTGGCGCGGATTCAGCAGGGATCCATTGAACTGCGGCGGACCTTCAGCGGTGCGCTGGAAGCCCCGGCGCGGTTTGTGGTTGCCCCCAAAGTGAGCGGACGCATTGAGCGTGTGCTTGTGGATCTTGCCGATACCGTAAAGCGGGGCCAGGTCGTGGCGGAACTGGATGACGATGAGTACATTCAGGCCGTCGCCCAGGCGAGGGCCGATCTGGCGGTGGCCCGGGCGAATCTGACCGAGGCGGAAAGCGCCCTTGAAATCGCCGCGCGGGAATACAGACGCATTGAAACCCTTCGCAAACGGGGAGCGACCTCGGATGCGCAACTGGATACAGCGGAAGCCAACCAGCTGGCGAAACAGGCACAGCTCGAAGTCGCCCGGGCCCGGCTGGCAAAGGCCGAGGCATTCCTGGAGACGGCCAATATCCGTCTTGGCTACACCCGCGTGAAGGCAGGCTGGACCGGAGAAGACGAAGAACGGGTCGTGTCCGAACGCTATGTCGATGAAGGAGATACGGTGTCCGCCAATACCCCCCTGATGTCCATTGTGGCACTCCATCCGATGACCGGTGTTATCTATGTCACCGAGAAGGACTACGGAAGCCTGCAGCCCGGACAGCCGGTTTCCCTGACCACGGATGCCTACGACGAAACATTTCCGGGACACATCAGCCGCATCGCCCCCGTCTTCCGGGAGGCCACACGACAGGCGAAGGTCGAACTGACGGTGGAAAACCGGCAGCACAGGCTCAAACCGGGCATGTTCATCCGGGCCACAGTGGTGCTGGACCGTATGCCGGAGGCGGTCATTGTTCCGGACCAGGCCCTGACCAGCCGCGATGACCGGGTCGGTGTGTTTGTGGTCAGCGAGGATGGCCGGTCCGTTTCCTGGCGGGAGGTGGATGCCGGCATCCGGGAAGGCGGGCGCGTTCAGGTGAAAGGAGAGGGCCTGACGGGCCGGGTGGTGACACTGGGGCAGCAGCTGCTGGATGACGGTTCCCCGATCACGATTCCCGGTGAGGAGAAGGAAACCGCCGCCGCCGGTAAGGAGGCCGGCGCCCTGTGAACCTGCCGGAATTCAGTGTACAGCGGCCTGTCCTGACCACCATGCTGACGCTCATTGTGGTCATTCTCGGAACCGTTTCCCTGAGCCGGCTGCGGATCGACCTGCTGCCCAGTATCGAGCTGCCCACCGTCTCCATCCGCACCGGATACCAGGGCGCCAGCCCCGAGGTCATGGAGCGGCTGGTCACCCAGATCATCGAAGAAATCGTCGCCACCGTGCCGGGGGTGGAGGACATGACCTCGACCTCGTCTGAAGGCAACAGCACCGTGCGGGTCAGTTTTGTCTGGGGCACGGATATCGACGCCGCGGCCCTGGATGTCCAGGCCAAGCTGGAAGATGAAATCAATGAACTGCCCGACGACATTGTGCGGCCACGGGTCAGCAAGTTCGATATTGCCAGTTTTCCCGTTGTCATCCTGGGCATCTCCAGCACGCTCGATCCGGTGGAACTGACCCAGCTGATCGAGGATCAGGTCCGGTACCGGTTCGCCCGGGTTCCGGGGGTGGCGCAGGTGGATCTCTGGGGCGGCTTTGACCGGGAGGTGCGGGTTGAACTGGAACCGGACCGGATCAAGGCGCTGGGACTGCCGCTGGACGGCATCATCGACGCCATTGAAAACGCCAACATTGACCTGCCCGCCGGACAGATCGAGCAGGGCCGGTATGAGGTGACGCTGCGGGCTCCCGCCGAATTCACGGATCTGGACCAGATTCGCAACACTGTCATCTTCCGGAAGGACGGCGCCGCCGTAACCCTGGGCCAGATCGCCGATGTCCGGGACACCTACGAAAAACTGACGCGCATCGTCCGCATCAACGGAGAACGGGGACTGCGGGTGGCCATCCGCAAGCAGTCCGACGCCAACACCGTTGAAGTCTCCAGACGGGTGCTTGCTGAAATCGATGCGGTCAACGCCGCCTTTCCCCAGATCCGGATCGTTCCGGTGATCACCCAGGGCAATGTCATCGAACGCTCCATCGCCAATGTGGCGCAGTCGGTACTCTACG
>JBEPXL010000694.1:0-2486 GCA_041641935.1 Desulfobacteraceae bacterium
CCCTCTGAAGTGCTTCCACAAACCGCGCCTTCTCCTCCGGCAGCAGACCGCCATGCCATTGCGTTACACCGGCGCGGCGCGCCACGGCCGCGACCGTCTTTTCCTCATCACCGGAAATCATGGCGACGGCAGAACCCTCTTCCTGCAGGGTCCGGATCATCTCCGGCGATTCTTCCCGCACCGCATCCCCGAATACAAAAATGGCCGCCAGGCGTCCGCCGACGCTCATGTAGACACGGGAAAACTCGTCACTGTGATCAAACAGGTCGGTCAGATCCGCCATATCCGACGGTGAAATCCGCTGGAGGGCATCGGCCAGAAATTCCCGTGAACCGATCCGGACCTCTTGGGAATCCGGCGGCACAATGCCGGAAACGCCGTTGGAGAAGACGGTAATGTCTGTCACCGCCGCCGGTGCAATACCGCGTGTTTCAGCGACCCGGCGGATTTCGGCGGCAATATGGTGGTCTGCCTCCTTCTCCAGTGCGGCCGCCAGTCCGAGCATGGTTTCTTCCGAAACCCCCGGCAGGGAAATCAGCCGCCGGAGATCAAAGCGGCCCTCGGTCAGCGTTCCGGTCTTGTCGAACACCCAGACATCCACGCCGTTGGCCTGCTCAAAGCCGGAAAACTCACGCACCAGTATCCCGTCCCGCCCGGCCAGGGAAAGGCCCGCCACCCGCGCCAGCGGAATGGCAATGCCCAGGGCGCAGGGACAGGAGATCACCATTACCGTAATCGCCCGGATCATGGCTGATTCAGCAGAAAGCCCCAGCATATACCCGACCGCTCCGGTTCCGGCAGCCAGCATCAGAATCACCGGCACGAAGGCCTGCAGAATCCGGTCCGTTTTTCCTTCAAAGGCGGTCTTCTTTCCCAGGGTCCGCTCCATAATCCGGAGCATCTGCCCGAGGGTGGATGCCTCGCCCACGGCTTCGGCTTCGACCGTGAAACTGCCCCTGGTCACGATCGTACCGCTCCGGACCCGGTCACCGGTCTTTTTTCCGATGGGCACAGCCTCCCCGGTCAGGGAAGATTCATCCACCGCGCCGTTCCCCTCCCGGATGATCCCGTCGGCAGGAATCACCTCTGCCGGATCGACCACAAACCGGTCTCCGGGCTGCAGGATTTCCGCCGCAACATACCGGCCTCCCGGCGCCGCTTCCGTGCAGAGTTTCACCCGGGTCGGCCGCAGGGAAAAGAAACTGTCCAGGTCTTCCAGTACCCGGTCTTTTGCCCGGCGCTCCAGTATCTTCCCGAGGAGGGTCAGGGTAATCAGCATGGACGCGGTGTCGAAATAGAGGTGAAGGCTCCCGTAGGCGAGGTTGAATATGCTGTAGAAATAGGCGCTGGCCGCGGCAGCGCTGATGAGGGTTTCCATACCGAAGGCGGCGGAAAGGAACCCCGCCAGGGCCCGCCGGTGGAGCGGATACCCGCCGTAGAAAAAGACAATGGTGGCAAAACCGAAAATCGGCCAGGACAGCTTGTAGATGGTGTCCATGTCGAATGTAATGAAGAATCCGGAGTAGAGGGCAAAGGAGAGCATCATCACATTCATGGTGATGAAGGCGGCGACACAGAAGCGGATAAATTCCCGTCGCCGGGGACCGGCTTCGGCTTCCCCGAAGAGAGCGGCGGAATAGCCGAGCCGTTCAATCCGGCGGATGATCTGGCTGGGAGCGGTCCGGACGGGATCGTAGGTACACCGGATCTGATCGGTGGCAAACGCCGTGGCGGCGTTCAGAACACCCGGTGTCTTCTTCAGGGTTTCATCAATGACCCAGGCGCAGGCCGGACACCACATGCCGTCCACCTTCAGGTTGAGGGAGAGGCGGTGATCCCCGTCATCGGACCCTGTCGTTTCCGGTGAGGCAGGCATTTCCCCGGCCTGGCGGGCGGGTTCCCCCGCTTTATCCCGTTCTGCCAGCTCCGCCTCTGTACGGGGAATAATTCCCATGTCCTGACAGCGCCGGAACAGTTCCGTTTCCCGGAACTGTGCCGGGTCGGGCGCATCCGAGGCCGCCATGAGCATCTGGAACACCTGGCGGCATCCCATGCAGCAGAAGAGGTATTCCCGCCCGGCCAGGGTACTGTTTACCGCCGCCTGCCGGGCCGGAAGTCCGCAGAGATCACAGACGTTCTGGGGCGAACTCACTTACTGCCGAATACCCTGATCCTTGATGTAGGCAACGATCCGCCAGCGGTCCGGAATGGTAATGGTGGTGGCCAGCCCCGGATGCCGAAGACCGGGAAAGCTGTACCCGATGATCTGGAACAGAAGCCCGTCCGCCATGTACTGTACCGGCTCGGTCCGCAGACCCGTCGGCAGCGGATAAAAACTCTGGCCGACCGTTCCGTGGCCATCCAGATTAATGCCGTGGCACTGGGCGCAGAATTTGGCGTAGGCATCCTTGCCCGCCGTGATCACGTCCTTATCATCCATGGGCATGGGCGGTTCGAGGGTTTCGCCGTCCACGTGGCGGTAGAGT
>JBEPXL010000695.1:0-1948 GCA_041641935.1 Desulfobacteraceae bacterium
GGGTCATGGAAAAGTGTTCCTTCTGCATCCAGCGGATCGTGGGGGCCAAAATCCGGGCAAGAAACGACGGGCGCAAGGTGCAGGATGGCGATTTCACCACCGCCTGCGCTCAGACCTGCCCCACCACTGCGCTTATTTTCGGCAATCTGAAGAATCCCGAGAGCAGAGTTTCAAAGCTGATCAATAATCCGCGGGCCTATCAGGTGTTTCACCACCTCAACACCAAACCCGCTGTCATTTATCTGAAACGGATTACCCGGGAACTCTGAATGGAAGCCTTCACCTACAGAGAGATCAACGACAAGGTCTGCGGTACCCTGTTCCACCCGAACCGGCGCTACTGGGTTTTTGTGGGGCTCTGTTTCCTGGGGATGCTGTGCGGTGTCGGTTCATGGGCCTACCAGATCGCCACCGGACTGGGGGCCGCCGGGGACAATCATCCCGTCATGTGGGGAACCTATCTGGTCAATTTCGTCTTCTGGGTCGGGATCGCCCATTCGGGAACCCTCATCTCGGCCATTCTGTATCTGTTCCATACGCCCTGGCGGACACCGCTGGCCCGGAGCGCCGAAGCCATGACCATTTTCGCCGTTGCCACGGCCGGTCTGTTTCCCCTGATCCATCTGGGGCGGGTATGGCTGGTCTACTGGATTCTTCCCTACCCGAACCAGCGGGATCTGTGGCCCAATTTTCAGTCACCGCTTATCTTCGATGTACTGGCCATTTCAACCTATTTTATCGTCAGCCTGCTCTTCTGGTACACCGGCATGGTTCCGGATCTGGCGATTATCCGGGACAGGTCCAGGGGACGCCGGGCCAAAATCTACCGCTTCCTCTCCCTGGGCTGGACGGGCTCGGACCGGCAGTGGACCCATCACGGCTGGGCCTATCTGCTCTTTGCCGCCCTTGCGACGCCTCTTGTGGTGTCGGTCCACAGCATCGTCTCCTGGGATTTCGCCCTCGGTATCGTACCGGGCTGGCACAGTACCCTGTTCGGTCCCTACTTCGTGGTCGGGGCCATCCATTCGGGTCTTGCGATGGTGCTGACCCTGCTGATTCCGCTCCGCCATATTTTCAATGTAAAAGACATTCTGACGATGGATGTGCTGGAGAACGTGGCCAAGACCACCATTCTGACCGCTCTCATTCTGGGCTATTCCTATATTTTTGAGTACTTTATCGCATTGTACAGCGGCAGTGTGGTGGAAAAGGATATCTACTTCTGGCGGGCCTACGGGCACTATGCCTTCATGTTCTGGATGATGATCGCTTTCGTGACCCTGGTACCGCTGCTTTTTTATATCCGGAAAATCCGGACCCATCCCGTTGCCATGTTCGTGATCGCCATCCTGATCAATATCGGCATGTGGTATGAACGGTATGTCATTATCGTCAGTTCACCGGGCCATGAATATGATCCCTACTCCTGGGGGCTTTACAACGGGCCGTCCTGGGTCGAGTACGGCATCCTGATCGGCTCTTTCAGCCTGTTTTTCTTCTGCTTTCTCCTGTTCGCCAAGTATCTCCCTACCCTGTCCATCAGTGAACTGAAAGAGGAATTATCGGCGCCGCGAAGAAGAAAGAAAAGGGAATGAAGCATTTGTTATCTGTATATGTGATCATGAAGAGGAGCAGAGCCGATGGCGGATAATCCTGGGCTTCTGGCCGTCTTTGCCTATATCGATGACCTGGAGGATGCGATCGGAACGATGAAGAAGCGGAACATCCCCATCGATACGGTCTATTCCCCTTCCCGGAATGATGAACTGCTGAATGAAACCCTCGGGAAAAAGCCGAGCCCGGTCCGGTATTTTACCCTGCTGGGCGGTATTCTCGGGATTCTCACCGGCTACGGCCTTTCGGTCTATACGGCCATGCAGTGGAAGCTGGTGGTCAGCGGAAAGCCGATCGTGCCGATCGTGCCGTATGTGATCGAGTCGTGTGTATT
>JBEPXL010000695.1:1958-2486 GCA_041641935.1 Desulfobacteraceae bacterium
TATTCTTCTGGGAATAAATTTCAACCTGATCGGTGTACTGGTGCTGACCCGGCTGCCCAAGCTCGGTCTGCCGGACCATTACGACCCCCGGTTCAGCGTGGACCGGTTCGGTCTGCTGGTACGCTGTTCAACAGAGGAGCAGGAACAGGTGGCCAAACTTCTCAGCGACAGTGGAGCAGAGGATGTCAATACAGTCGGAGCATGATATCTACCGGGAGATGGTCGATGCCGGCCTCAAGGGCAATCACCTGCTGCTGTCCGCAGTGTTTGTCTTTCTGATTATCGCCGGATTCATCGCTTTCTGGACCGGTATCTCCGGTCAGAATCCCGAGCGGGCCTGGCAGGCCTATCTGGTCAATTTTGTCTTCTGGACAGGGCTTGCCTTCGGGGCGGTTCTCTTTTCCGCCGTCATCACCCTGACCCGCGCGAAATGGGGACGTTCCATCAAACGGATCGCCGAAGCACCCGGCATGTTTCTGCCGGTCGCCTTTCTGCTGCTGGGCGTGATCTGGTTCGGCAGGGAAACAC
>JBEPXL010000696.1:0-2482 GCA_041641935.1 Desulfobacteraceae bacterium
TCCGGGTGGGCAATCTGGAACCGGGGCAGGCGGACGCGGTTTCCGCGGACCCGCAGCCGTGGCTGCTTCTTTTCAATGAAATCGAGGAGGCGATCGCAAGACCCTTCATTACCGAAGCCTATTTCCGGACCCTGCAGGAACGGGCCGAATCCCTGCTGACGGTGTCGGAGCAGTTTGACCGGCGCGATCTTCTCTCCCGGATCACCAACCTGCTGATCCAGGAGACACCGCTGGATATCAAGCGCCCCTGGATCGGCGAGGTCCGTCACCTGCAGCTGAAACAGCCCCCAATTGTCGACTTTATCACCTATTTTCTGCAGAAACGGATCGCCTATCCGGCCGTCGACAACCTGAGCCTGAACCAGCTCCTGAAAAACGTGAATGTCATGATGAGCCTGAAGGGGGAGGAACCGGCGACCTATACCTTTTATATCAGCGGCCGGGATTTTACCTTCCAGACACGGGAAATCGACGCCCTGGTGACCCGCAGCCGCATTACCCTGTTTCTGCGGGACTTTGCCGAAGTGAACAGCCAGAGTGAAGGGCTCATCTTTTTCCGTCCCGACAGCGAGTATCCCGACATTATTCTGAGTTCCGGCAACAGCGGTCTCATGTTTTTTACGGGCAACGCGGAAGTGGACGGCCGGTTCACCCGGCGGGCCTTTGACGAGGATGTGCGCCCTCCCCTGCTGGAACTGCCGGAAATGCTGAAGAGAATCCCCATCGATGAAAACGAGAAGAACCGGTTTTCCGGCTTTGTCATCCGCGGGGTCGAATCCTACGCCGCCCAGTATGTGTGGGAATACCGGAACTACTACAGCGCCTTCGGCATGGAAGCCGAGTTTCCCCGGGCGCTCCACTACATCCTGAACCAGATCCAGCTTCCCTCCTCCCGGTTTCAGCAGCTTCTCTTAACCATCAAGGAGAATACCGCCCTGAATCTGGAAGAAAACGCCTTCCTCCGTCCCCTTGCCATTGAACTGCGGGTGTTCGACCCCTTTGACCGGCTCCTGCGGGAAGAGAAAGGGAGCTACCCGGAACTGGAAAAGTACAAGGCGATCATGGGGCAGCTCCAGGCGGAACTGGAAAGCAACCAGGTGGTGGAGGCCGAAGGCGAAACCGATGAAGCCCTGGCCCTGAAAAAGCGCCTCTCGACCCTGGGCCGGATTTCCCTTTCCATCTTCCGGAACGAGGAAAACTCCTATCTCAACATTACCCGCCGGTGGCTCAACGGGGTGGGCATCACATCGGAATGGGACTATCTGTTTCTGGAACCGGTTCTGAAAACCTTTGATCTCGGCCTGGAGGAACTGGCCGCCACGGTAGACGGGATATGGAAAAAACTGCAGGTGTCGGCGGTACGCCCCCTGCGGCAGAACTTTCCGTTCAATCTGCGGTCCGAGGAGATTACTGATCCGGCCTGGCTGGAGGGTACGATTCATCCGGAGGGCGCCCTGTGGCGGACCTTCCGGGAACTGCTTGCGCCTGTGGTGGAAAAGACGGACGAAGGCTGGCGGAGACGCACCAACACGGTGGGGGAAATTCCGCTGCCGGCCGGTATGCTGCAGACCGTCAATGAAATCGAGAAGATTACCCGGCTGCTCTGGAATGACAAGGGAGAACCGTCGCCGATTACCCTGTCGATCCGGCCCGATCTTCTGTCGCCTGTGGACAATTCCGGAACCATTCCGGTGCTGTCGTACCTGAAGGCGGGGGATTCGGCGGTGTATGCCTTCAACCAGCAGCCGAAATGGCAGATGTTTGAAATCGAGTGGTGGAAATCCGAGGTTGCCGCCGTCGGGCTGGAACTGGCCCGGCCCAATGAGCCCGTGAAAGCCTACCGGAATCTGACGGTTCCGGAAGCGCCCTGGAGTTTCTACCGTCTTCTGAGAAAAGCAAAATCCGTTGACAAAAAACGGGTCCTGTGGGAAATTCCGGGTCTGCAGCAGGAAAGCCGCATTCTGGTCGTTCAGTTTTCCATGGAAGAAGATCCCTGGCGCATTTTCGCCTTCATGGACAACGAGCGGACGGCTTCTGCAAACTGAAACCGGAAGGCGCAGGCCCGTCCGGTATTCCCCAACCGATAAAACCCGAGCGATCCGATCATGACGATGACAACGACTTCACACGCTTTCTCTGTTTTCTTCCGTTCGCTGTCGATGGTACAGCACCCGTACCGGTGCTGTTTCCTGATGCTGCTCTGCTTCTGTCTGTGTGCCTGTGCCGCCGGTACGCCGCAGCCGCCCCAGATCAGCCTGAACATTGAAACCACGTCCCGGGCCAACAACGGGAAGTCTTTCTATCTGGTCGCCCGGGCGGTGGATACCCAGACCTTTCTGATGGACAGTTATCAGGACATTACACAGATCGTGTTTTCCAATCCCCCGGACCCGAGTATCCTGAAGGCGGAGCCGATTCTGCCGGGGAATGATCCTCAGATCGAGATCCGGAAACCCGAAGAGAAGGCCCTGGGAATCTACTG
>JBEPXL010000697.1:0-2479 GCA_041641935.1 Desulfobacteraceae bacterium
ATGGCCCCCTTCATTATGTATTATATCCTGATCCGCGTGGCGTACGGCAGAATCAGAAAATTCATACTGCCGTCGGGATCCGAACCGGCCTCCCGGGAACCGGAAGCGGCGGGTTGATCTGTTCCGGGACAGGCGGTTATCCGTTCCTGTTCCGGCTGGTGAAAGGGCGTTGTCCGATGACATCATGGAAAAAAGGGCGCATTGTAATTGCGCTGCTACTGATGCCCGCCACCGCTCTGGCGACCCAGACCCACAGTGACCCGGAAGGTCTTTATGTTCACCAGCTCTCCCATCTCTTTTTTGTCTTCTCCATGGGAATCCTCATCTACTGGCTCCGGGCCCGGGGACTGGTCCGGAAAACCGGGTGGCGGTACATTCAGTACGCAGCGGTGTTTTTCATTCTCTGGACCCTCGACGCCTTTACGGCCCATCTTCTGGATGAGCAGCTGACGCTGGTCCATGTCAGCCGGCCCGACGCCTGGCATATCCGGATCGATGCCCCCGCTCCCCTGGCCGTACTCTACTATCTGGTAAAACTGGATCATCTGTTCTCTGTTCCCGGACTCGTTTTCCTGTACCTGGGGCTGACCCGACTTGCCGATACCCCCGACACCGACAGCATGGACGAGGCCGTGCCGTGACAGTGCCCATCTGGCCGATATTTCTGACCGATATGGGCGGCGCGCTTCTGATGATCGTCTTTTCCTTTCTCTGTCTCCGGGTGGTACACCGGATCAACCGCACCCGGCCCGGGCATCTGGTCTGGACCTATCTTCTCTGGGTCAGCGTCTGTCTCGCCGGATTCGCTGTCTCCCGGTCCGCAGGGCATATTCTGAAGCAGTTCCTGATCCTTTCCGACCAGGCGGTCATCTGGGGATATATCCGGCCCTACAGCGGCACGATCAATACCTTCCTGCTCATTATCGTGGCCGCCGTCACCCTCTTTTTTGAACGGATCTGGCGGATTTACGGTCAGAATCTCCGCGATCAGCAGGCCCTGCAGAAAGCCCATACCCAACTCCTGTCGCTGAATGAAAACCTGGAGCGTCGTGTCCGGGAGCGCAGTGAAGCCCTGGCCCGTCATGAAAAGGAAATGGCCCAGGCCGACCGGCTCGCCTCCATCGGCCAGCTCTCCTCCGGCATTGCCCATGAAATCAATAATCCCCTGGGCATTATTCTGGGATACGCCCAGTTGATGCTGCGGGACGAGGAAGTGGGTTCCCAGAAATATGAAGACCTGAAGATCATCGAAAAGCATGTCAAAAACTGCAAGACCATTGTGGAGGATCTGCTCAGTTTCGCCAGAAATACACAGACCCGCCAGGACCATATCTCCCTCCATGAAATGATCGATCAGGTGGTCACCTTCATCCGGCAGCACGCCCGGCCGGATTCTGTTACCATTGAGCGGGAGTATGATGAAGACGTTCCGGAGATGGTTATGGATGAAAAAAAGATCAAGCAGGTTCTCGTCAACCTGATCATGAATGCCAGACACGCCACCGGAACCGAGGGAAAAATTCATGTCTCCACCCGCTTTGATACAGAAAACCAGAAAGTGGCCATCCGGATTGAAGACACCGGATACGGGATCGAAAAAAAGAATCTGAGCCGGATCTTCGATCCGTTTTTCACCACCAAACCCACAGGGGAGGGGACCGGTCTGGGGCTTGCTGTCAGCTACGGTATCATCAAAAACCACGGCGGGGACATTGCGGTGGAGAGCGAGCCGGGCAGGGGATCGGTCTTCACCATCCTGTTGCCAGCGGTCAAAGGGAATGATATACAGTCTGTTGCGTGATCATCATGCCCGGACCGTTCGATACGATATTAATCAACAGACTGTACAGGACACCATGACCCAGAAAATGACCCGGCTCTGCTTCGACCCGTGGGAGTATCTTGAATTCCGCGTGAATGGAAAAATCAGCCCGTGCTGTTTTTTTCCCACATTCAAAGAAGTCTTTACCGGTGATCTGGTTTCCTTCCGGAACAGCAGGGAGTTCAGACTGCTGCGGGATTCGCTTCTGAAGGGCGATCTGCACTATAAATGCAAAACCTGCCCGTTCAAGGAAATGGGTACGGTGGATGCGTTCCGCAGCCAATGGCGTGACCGGTTTCCGGATCATGACGATCCCCTTTCACCACCCGATGACATCGGGATGGTCCGGATTGACCTGACGGAACGGTGCAATCTCCGGTGTACCTACTGCCTGCAGAGCCAGGCGGACTATGAAGGGATTGTGGACAAGCCGGAAAAGGGAACCCGCGGCGGAAGAGAAATGGACCGGGCCCTGCTGGAGACGGTCACCGCATCCCTGCAGAAGTATCCGTATCCGATCCGGGAAATCAGTGTCAACGGTCATGGAGAGACCACCTGTTTTACTGGGTGGCATCAATACTGTGACCGCTTGCTGGCCGACGGGCAGCATCTTTCCATCACCAGCAATTTTGCAAAATCATTTTCTCCCGGGGAAAT
>JBEPXL010000698.1:0-2470 GCA_041641935.1 Desulfobacteraceae bacterium
AAACGGAAAATCTTGCCCCAGGTTCCCTGCACAAAGAACATGGGCGCAAAGGCGGTGATGGACGTGAGAATCGAGAAGGTCACCGGTGTGACCACTTCACCTGCGCCCCGGACCGCCGCCTCGATGAACGATTCGGGATCCCCCCGGATTCCCTGCCGGTGAACATAAATATTTTCCCCGACCACGATGGCGTCATCCACCACCATGCCCAGGGTAATGATGAAGGCGAAGAGGGAAATCATGTTGATGGAGACATCCATCGCCGGGAGAAAGAGAAACGACCCCAGAAAGGAGATGGGAATCCCCAGGGTCACCCAGAAGGCGAGGCGGACCTCCAGAAAAAGCCCCAGGATGCCCAGCACCAGAAAAAGGCCATAAATGGCGTTCCGCCGGAGGAGGCTGATCCGGTCGTTGAAGATTTCGGACCGGTCCCGCCAGATGTCGGTCTGAATGCCCGGCGGAAGGGCCGGATCGAGTTCCTGGCGATACTCCCGCACCGCTGCAGCCACCTCCAGAGGCGTCTGGTCGCCGATGCGGAAGACATTGATCATGACGGCCGGTTTTCCGTTGTAGTAACTGGCGATATCCTGTTCTTCAAAGGTATCTTCTATCCGGGCAATATCCCCCAGAAGCACCTGTACACCGGCCGGGGTGCTGATGACGGGAAGATTTTCAAACTCCCGGGCCAGATCCCGCCGTTCATCGGTCCGGAGCAGGATCTCACCGCCCGGGGTCTTGACGCCGCCGCCGGGCAGTTCCACCGCCGACCGGCGGACCTGCCGGGCAATCTCCTCTATGGTGAGGTCATAGGCCCGGAGCCGCTCCTGGGGCACTTCAATGCTGATCTCCGGGGGCCGCACGCCTTCCAGTTCCACCTGTGTAATCCGGTCGTCCCGGAGCAGGTCTTCCCGTACCGCCTCGGCCAGATCCCGCAGCACCCGTTCGGACTGTTCGCCGTACAGCACCAGGCTCAGCACCTCCCGCCGGGTGGTCATCATGCTCACCGTCGGTTCTTCCGCGTCGACGGGAAAGGAGGTGATCCGGTCCACGGCGTTTTTGATGTCGGCCACGGCCTTGTTCTTGTCGGCGTCGAACCGGAGTTCCACCGATACGGTCCCCATTCCCTCCCGGGCAGTGGACCGGACCTCATCCACGCCTTCGATTCCCTCCACCGCCTCTTCAACCGCCAGAAGAATGCCCTTTTCCACCTCCTCCGGAGACGCCCCCGGATAGGGAACGGTAATCTGGACCATGTCCACTTCAAAGGCGGGAAAAACCTCCTGCCGGACCTGGGTCAGCAGGATAATCAGGCCGCCCACAATGAAGACGAACATGCAGAGATTGGCCGCCACGGAATTCCGGGCCATCCAGTCGATGGTCCGGTGGGGGCGGAACGGAGGCGTTTCCGGGCCGGGGGCCGGGCGCGGTATCTGGGGCGTTGTCATGGACGCACCTCCTCCAGTTCGGCCGGCGTTTCCACCGCGACGGTCCCGGCCTCATCGATCCGGAGGGCCATCCCCGGAACCGGTGCGGGAATTCTGCTGGTGATGACCTGCGCACTGTCGGTCAGCCCCCGGACCATGACCGTCTCCTTTGTCCGCCAGGCCACCGTCACATCCCGGATCGCCAGTTGCCCGTCCGGCGTCACCGTCCAGACCACATTGTTCTCCCGGAGGGCCTGGCGCGGGATGACAACAACATCCGCCAGAACCGGCCCTTCCACCTCGACACGGACATAGGATTCGAGAAGCAGGGGCAGTTTTTCCGCTCCGTTGTCGTTCAATCCCAGCGGATCATCCACCGCCACCAGAATCCGGGCCATGCGGCCGGCCGGGTCCACATCCCCCAGCAGCCGCACCACCTGTCCCTGCCGGAGCACGCGGGCGCCTTCACCGGCAGCGTTCTGGATCACCGTGGCAGCGGAGCCCTGTCTGTTCCCGTTGACACCGGGGATGGCAATGTGCGGCAGGGTGCCCACCGGAACGGCAAGGCGCACCCAGAAGGTATCGGTTCCGGCCAGGGTCACCAGCGGTGTTCCGGTGGTGACGAACTGCCCCAGATCGACCCGCTTTTCCTGCACAAAACTGTTGAAGGGCGCTTCGACCACCGTGCGGGACAGATCCAGTTCGGCCTTTTTCAGGGCCGCCCGTGCAGAGGCCAGGGCCGCCTCGGCGCTTTCCAGCTGGGGCTTGCGCAGGGCCAGTTCCTGTCCTTCCGGGGTGGAGCGGATATCCGGCCCCAGCAGTTCCCACTCCCGCCGGGCCACGGTCTGCCGCCCCTGTTCGGTCTTCAGGTTCACCAGGGACTGGGCCACATTCGCCTTCTGCTGTTCGACAGCGATTCTGTAGTCCCGGTCGTCGATCCGGAGTACCATTTCACCGGCCTCAAAACGGCCTCCGGGGACAAAGTGCGGATTGACCTGGACAATATGTCCGGCCACCTGGGGCTGCAGGGTGACCTGGCGGGCCGG
>JBEPXL010000699.1:0-2465 GCA_041641935.1 Desulfobacteraceae bacterium
TCAGAGGAAGATACATATCCCCGGCACTGAGTTCCGATACCGCCGGGAGAGACATCGACTGCACACCGGACTGGAAGATCCGTTCGTATCCCGTCACATGATCGGCATCCGTTTCAAAGAGAACATCTCGTATATCTGCGGCTCTGAAAAATTCAGTTCCGATGACAAGGGAGATGCGTCCATAGGGGGTGAGAAAAACGCCTCTGTTTTCGCCGACCATCTCTTTTCCGGAACCGTCGAACAGCCGGATCTTTCCCCCCACGGATTCAGGACCGGTGTTGATGATCACGATTTCTGTTTCCTGTGTATCGTCGCTGGCGACATAGGGAAAGTAGAGCCGCACCGGCGGCGACGGGAGCGGTACATACCCTTTGATAAAATCAAGATACTCCGAAACCCGCGTATAGACACCGAAGAAGCCGGGGGTTGCGCATCCTTCGCCCCAGCTGGTAATGCCGGCCACTTTCCATTCACCGCCGTCCCGGATCATCAAAGGACCGCCGCTGTCCCCGAAGCAGGAATCCCGGCCGCCTTCGAGAAATCCGGCGCACATCATTCCGGCTGTTACCGGTGGCGCATCATAAAGGGAACTGCTGGTATAGGCATCGTTGCAAATCGCGTTGGAGACAATGGGAACCGACGCCTGCTGCAGTTGATAGGGGGCTGTCCGGGTGGTAACGTCGGTTACGCCCCATCCGATGACTGTACTCTGGATTCCGGCAAGATCACTCCGACCGGTAAATATCCCCGCCGGTTCCCGGAAGGAGGCGGTTTCCAGTTCCAGAAGGGCTATATCTGCATTGTCTGAATACCGGTAGTCATAGCCGGGATGAACCACAATTTCCCGCACACTGATCCGTTCTCCCTGATCCTGCCGCAGGCTGCTGCTGCCCAGAACCACCTCAATCTCATCCGCTGTGATCCTGTCGCCATAATAATTGTGGACACAGTGAGCCGCTGTCAGTACCCACCGCGAATCAATCAGTGTACCGCCGCAATACTGGTCCGCATAGATATCCCCCCCTTTGTCGACAAGAGCCGCCATCCAGGGCCATGCAGTGGATGACGCGGAAACGCCGCCGATGATCCGTCTTTGAGAAGCAGCGGAAGACAGTGGAAAGGCGATGAGGATCAAAAGAAAAAGCCCCGGAAGGGCTTTCAGTGTCCAGTATTTGTCTTTCACCGGATGATTATGCATTTCTTTTTCCTTTCACCAGAACTTCGGAATGCATCGATTGATGAAACTGCAGACACAGGTCTGCAGAAGTAAAAGGTCTGAAATAGCTTGTAAATCTGTACAGGCGGATATTGTGAATCTGTTCATGAATATAATTGGTAATAGCAACAGTCGTGCCATATTAAGTATGGATTGGCGGGAAGAAAGAATTCTATGTGATTCTATTATGAAAGGGGAGAGAAGCAATCTGAAGAAGGAGAGGCGGGGACTGAAAACAGAACCCGTGGATGGCAAAAAATGTTATCCGGCTGACAAAAACTGACAGAATTCCAGGAGGGATACACTTCAGGCGGTGCATGTTCGGCAATTGCGGCCAGTTGCATTGATTACCATCCGAAAGCGGTGCGAAGGACGTTTTACGCAGGTGGGCAAGGCGGAGCTGCAGGTACAGAAATAAGTGGCTCACCAAAAATTATGTGACATCCTCAGGGGGATTGCCCCTGCAAAAACAGGTACAGGAAGATATGCACAGGTATATACTTCAGGGGATCAGCGTGGAAAACGGAAGTGGAAACGGAAAACCCGGAGAGGCGGGGGGATCCGGTTCCGTATCGGGGTCGTCCGCCACCGGTATTTCCTTCCATGCCGTAATCTCCAGTGCGGGCAGGGCGTCCATCATGGTACCGTCCGCCGATCCGCTGACCTGGAACGCAGACAGATCACCGTCAGAGGTGAAACGGATATGGGTGGCACGTTTCAGCCCGTCGCCAAAGATCGCATCGGCCATGGCGAGATATCGTTGATGGGGGGATAAAAGCAGTACTTCCACAGCCTGGAGTACACCGTTTTCATCATACGCTTTCATGGTTACGTCATTATTCCGGTTTTCGGTATTCAACATAACGAGGGCAGTCCAGCCATCCTGCCCGATCCGGGGGAAAACGCCATCCCTGCGGGAATTCGGGATTGAATGATATCCTTCCATCAGATTTCCGTCACTGGAACCGAATGCATCAAAACCCGAAACGGGCTGCGGCGAGGATGCCTGAAACCATGCCGCATCCGGCGGAAGATGCGGATCGCCGGAGACGGCGACAAATTTCCGGTTTCCTTCGATTTGCACCGTAAACGGCGTCAGTTCCCGACCACTGTCAGAAAAAGGGGTCAGGGTTACCTCCGCCGGCTCATCCCAGGGATTGAACAGGACCATACCGGTCCACCAGTTGGGATCATTACCGATATGAAAGCAGGAAAAATCGGACAGCAGATGGTCTGACAGCAGAAAGCC
>JBEPXL010000700.1:0-2454 GCA_041641935.1 Desulfobacteraceae bacterium
AGACATCGCTCGGATGGTCGCCTACCTGATTTCGGATGACGCCGGGTTTGTTACGGGGCAGAATTTTGTGGTGGATGGGGGGATGACGCGGAAGATGATTTATGTGGAGTGAGTCTGAACCGCTGATTCACGCTGATTTAGCAGATTCCGCAGAAAGGCCCGGACCGCGGCGCTGAAGGGTGGTGCCGAAACGGGTCACCCGCCAAGATCAATCGACTACAACTATCTGCGAAATCATAAAAATCTGCGCAAATCTGCGGTTCAGACAATCTCTCATTCCCTCACAACCTCCCCGCCAAAATCCCTTCCGCCCGCCGCCTGGCGTCTTCAAATCCATCTGGGCCGCCTGGTGCGGCGGCATCATCAGCGGGCGCGATCAGAACGAAATAAAGCGACTGAACCAGAAAGAACATCCAGATCCCCAGCGCCCAAGCCACAGGCGTGTGGGGCGCGAAACTTTGCACCAGCAATCCGCCGCCCAACCCTAAAGCCGCCTCGGCCAGGATGCGTCCGGTCACCGATCCAGGAAAGCAGACGCCGGATCGGACCCAGCCGAGTACCAGCAGAGCGAGAATCAAAAAACCGCGATGGGTTCCCAAAACCGCGAATGCCATCAACACCAGCGCCGGAAACAGCACGGACAGCCGGCCGGCGCGTCCCCACCGGGCCAGCAGCAGGGCATAGAGGCCGATCAGGACGGCGATAACGAGTCGGAAAGCCATGCCGGGAAGGAAGACCCATCCCGCCGCCATCTGGGCCGGGACAAATGCCATGCCGCTCAACAGTCCGAAGACCAGGGTGGTTCTTACACGTTTGTTCATCATGCCGCACCTTCCTTTCTGCCTTCCTTGCGGCGCAGCAATTCCAGTTCCACCTCCTCGTCGGTGACGGTCGCCGCCTCGGTCGCAGGCCATTGATGGGTGCGGGGCCAGTCCGCGTCTTTTTCCCGTTTTTCCCGGTCCAGATAGCGGGACGCCTTGAGTTTCAGAACGTCATATTCGTTCCGTCGGCGGTCCAGATCCGCCTGGGCGTCGTTGATTTCCCGGTCAAGGGTTTCAACATGCCGCGCCAATTCCGCGCAATGGCGGGAAAGCGGTTTCTCTTTTTTGATGAGGAACCGCGCGATATCGTCCCGATCCTTGGCGATGGCCATGTCGATGTCGGCTTCCAGAGCGGCGATCTCTTCGCGGCGGGTTTTGAGGTCGCTCCGGGCTGTGTCCCGGGCCTCGATCTTCCGGTCCAGAACGGCCCGTCGGGCGGTCAGGGCGGATTCCATCTCCCGGAGGCACTGTCGCAGCATCAACCCGTTATCCTCGAACTGATCCATCACGCCGTGGACATCCGCTTTAAACAGTCTGGTGAATCGCGTCATAATGCTCATGTTGATCTCCTTTCAAATTTTTTTTTGGGGCTTGGTGTTCCGCCTTCAGGCGGAGACAGGCAGCCTGAAGGCGGAACGCCCGACTCAAGATTCTCTATTTCATCCGCCGTTCCCGGTACCCTTCATACTGAAGCGCCTTGGCGTTGGATTTTTGTTTTTGCATCACCGCCGAAGGGGCGCCGGAAAAGGTGTCTTTCACCGTCGCTTCCAACTCCTTGACATCCCGGTCCAGATTTTCGGCCACTTCCTCTGACTGGACCACGTCGTTCAGGGACTGCTGGGTTTCCGTGTAGGTATGGATGCGCTGCATGGCTTCATCCGATTTCCCGGCCTTGATGAAACCGGCCACTTCTTCCTTGAGGCGGTTGAAATCTTCCCGGATGACCTTTTTCTCCCAGACGCCCCGGTCGATGGAGGAGAAGACCGCGGTCCGGTCTTTTACACAGCTCACCAGGAAGGGATCGGACAGGCCGACCCGGTGGGATTCGTTGGCGTGCCGGTAGCTCACGTCGATGCCGGAAATTTTGACATCGGTTTCCTTGTCGGTAGGGACATTCAGCGTCAGGAATAATTTGCGGGTTTGGCCGGAGCGGAGATCCCCCGGATGGAACACGGCGTATCCATCCTTTTTGAAGACGGGATACCCGGAGGCGGATGTCAGGGAGACGCCGTTTCTGAGCGGCACGCGGACGGTCAGACCGCCGGCGACAACCGACCGGGTGTGCTGGAATTCTTTCTGGAAAACGGCGGCGAAGGCGCTGGGTTCCGACAAATAATGGTAGGCGCCGGCGCCCCGGTCCGCGATGGCGGTCATGAGGCTTTCGTTGAAATCCTGCCCCACGCCCACGGTGGAAACGGCGAAACCTCGTTCCAGGGCCAGGGATGCCATGTTGCCCAGGGCCGCCGCGTCGATGACGCCGCGATTGGCCAAGCCGTCGGAGATGAGGATGACCCGGCCCCGGTTGCCGTCCGCGCCGCCGTCCCGACCCGCTGTCAAAAGGTTCATGCCGGCCTGGAGGCCGCCGCCCAGGTTGGTGGCGCCGTTGGCGTAGATGGATCGGACCGCAGTGTCG
>JBEPXL010000701.1:0-2452 GCA_041641935.1 Desulfobacteraceae bacterium
TGGGAAGGTAATCATGGTTTATCTGCTGCCCCTTGCGGGACTGGTGCTGACCTATATGGCACTGTCCGAAAATATTTCCTTCAAGAATACGGTGACCGGGTTCCTCATTGCAGGTCTGATCCTTGTGCTGCTCCGCCCCCGGCGCGGTTCCATCCGCTGGCAGCAGATTCCCATAGCCCTGCTGGGACTGGCGGCCTATATTCTGATCCTTTTCTGGGATCTGATCAAAAGCGGTATTCAGGTCGCGCGTATCGTTGTTGATCCCAGGCTGCCCATCCGGCAGGGAATCATCCGGATTCCCTCGGAAAGCGATTCCGAACTGGGAACCGCCATAAGCGCCCACTGGATCACGCTCACACCGGGGGAGCTGGTAGTGGAAATCGACGACAGCGGCGGAATGTATACCCACTGCCTGAATGTGGAAGAATCCTACGAAGACGCCATTACCGCCCAGCGGCGGCGGAACCGGATAATCCGGAAAATATTTGATGCAAAGGAAGGTCCATAATGGCAAAGGTACTGGTAACTGTTATCGGCGCGTCCCTGTTTATCCATGTGGTCCTGATGGGGGTGGCCATCTGGCGGGTCTGGCGGGGAGAAAACGTCATTGACCGCCTCATGGCGGTGGACCTTCTGAGTACCCTGTGTATAGCGGTTCTTGTGCTGGCGGCGCTGGTATTCCGGGAACGGGTCTATATCGACGCCGCTCTCGGACTGGCGGCCCTCGGCTTTATTGGAATGGTGGCCCTTGCACGCTACATTTCCGATGATCATATGTACTGAAGGAGAGAATTCATGGAAACTTTTTTTCAGATCATCGCCATTACAGGCATCATCATCGGAACGGCTTTTTCCTGTGTCGGGGTACTGGGCTACATCCGCTTTCCCGACGTCTTCACCCGGCTTCACGCCGTCGGCAAGGTCAGTGTCTTCGGTGTGGTGTTTCTGCTCATCGCCGCAGCCGCGGCAACCCCGCTCAGCTGGGGACATTCGGTGGTTCTGATTTTTTTCCTGATGGTGGCCGGACCCGTTACGGCCCACGCCATCGCCTCTGCGGCGTACCGGATCGGCCTGCCCATGAAGGATGCTCACCGGGATGAACTGGCGGAACAGATGCGGGAAGAGAAACGGTGACCAGCCGGATGCTTGTGAAAACCAAAAATCCCGTTTGCATCACGAAAGCTGTTTTCGGCACGGCCGGATTGCAAATCTGTTTTTGAAGGTATCGGAATAGCCGCTGCAGGGGCCTGGCCTCTGCAGCGGCGGTGAAACTTCTGATGCGGTCATCGCCGCCGTCATCTCTAATGAACAGCCCGGGAAGGTGTTTCTGAAACGGAACACCTTCCCGGGCTTTGTCATTTCAGAACAGGCGGAATCCCAGGCTGCGGATGAAGCATCCGCCGTCATCGCCGTCACCATCATCGGAGCCGCCGTCATCACCCGGTGCGGCCGTTCCCTGGGCCGGACCCGAGGGATCGACGATCATACCGTTGGCCGCATTGTCGGCATCTCCGGGACCGCCATCGGTCAGTGAAATTACGATCTCGGTTCCATCGGGCCGGATGGTGGCATGATCACTGAAGTCTTCCCATCCACTGGCTTCGGTGTATTTAAACCACTTCAGCGCCGGTGAAACCGGAGACTGGGGATACACCGTCACATCCACGGACTGGCCGGGTTCGTTCACCCGGATCTCCATCCCCAGAAGACCATGATTGAATCCCTGGGGCCGGTTCGGCCCGTCGGGCAGGGTCGCGGGATCGATGGAATCCAGCCGGACCAGTTTTCCGTTTTCACTCACTTTTATGCCCATGTTCAGGCCGTTGAACAGCCGGAAGGGAAGCGCATCAGCGGGAAAACCGTTAATACCGTTATTTCCGATATTGACCGTATAGTCGTAACCGGACTGGTTTCCGCCCGCATCTGTCACATTCAGATCAAACTGAAGGCTCGTTCCCGCAGGGCCGACGGACGGCGCAACAAATGTGGGCGTCGGGCTGTCCGGACTGGAAAGGGTCACCTGCGGTTCCCCCACCACCTGGGTCCAGGTGTAGACGGCTCCCGCACCAAAACTGCCGAATCTGCCGGCATCCAGGGTGACGGTATTGCCTTCCACCACGGAAACAGAGACATTATTTCCCTGTCCGGGACCGGATGGAATATCATCATCGGCTGACACGTTGACGGATACCGTATCCGTATCGGTCATTCCGGTGTTGTCCGTGACCGTCAGCCGGAAGCGCAGCGTCCTTCCCTGGCTTCCGCCGGACGGGGCGGTAAAGGTCGTGGTGACCTGCCCCGGTGTGGACAGTGCCAGATTGGCATCCGTCAAAGATTCCCAGTTGTAGGCGACAATCTGACCGTCGGCATCAGCAGAACCGGTTCCATCCAGCGTGACCGTGTCTCCCCGTTCGACGTTCTGTGTCTGCCCCGCGTCGGCAACCGGCGACTG
>JBEPXL010000702.1:0-2445 GCA_041641935.1 Desulfobacteraceae bacterium
ATAAATCAGTGCCCGGTCGCCGAAGGTGCGGCGGAAGAATTCAATATCTCCCGGTCCGAGAATGACATCATCCACATTGTGGACCAGACCGATCTTCTCCGCCTGCTTCAGGTATGCTTCCAGCCGCGTCAGGCTGATCTGCCGGATCAGATCCTCAATGCTGTCCCCCGGATGGGTTTTGCGCCAGTAGGGCAGCAGAATCTCTTCGGCATACCGGGCGAAGGTCCAGTTGAGGGCGCGCTTGAAATAGACCGTCGTTGAATCGCCGAGCCGGAGTACCCGTTCTTTGGGAACAATATGGCCGCCGTTGATCAGCAGGTCCACGCTGAAGACGACATTGGCCAGGGAAAACCGGAAGGCCACCCCGATGAGGGCGGCAAGGTCCGACTGGGTCGGCGGATCGATGTGGTAAATATCATAGAGGAATTCATCATCGATGGTGACGGCCCCCTTGTACTGGAAATACCGGGATACCTTTACCATGAGCCGGTCAAAAAAGACATCCGCCCCTTCCTTCAGGTTCTCCTCCACGAACTGGTCGAGCCGCCGGGCCGAGGCATAGAGATTGACCGGCGGGTTGATCATCAGCACCTTCCGGAAGTTGAAGGCCCGTTCCGTTTCGTCGATATAGGAAAGAAAGGCCGAGTTGAGTCCCCCCAGGCTGTAGCCGGTCAGATAAAAGCCCGTCACCTCGATTTCCTCCCGGACAAGGTCCCATGCCTGACGCATGAGGCGGTAGAGATCCTGTGCGTCCTGCATGCTGATGCCGGGAATCTGCGAAGATGCCCCCTGGGCCGCGAAATGGCGGCTGAAGGTGGAACTGAGGCTGACAACATGGAAACCGGCGTTCCAGAAAACGGACTCCATGAATTTGACCTTGCCGGACTTGTAATTGGCCCCGGTTCCGGCGATGACAAAGATCAGCGGGGCGGGGCCGTCCTGATAGGCAAGGCTGAACTCATATTCCCGAAGCCCCTTCAGCAGCGGCGGAAGGGGACGGTTTTCATAAAGGACAAGATCGTATGTTTCCTGTTCCAGAAGCGGCTGGGGAATGATTTCATCGGTGGGAGAACCGGCGACGGTGGCCAGAAACGGATCTTCAAAGGGGTAGGGATATTCTTCCGGTGTCAGTTCCAGTGCCCGGACCGGCGCACTTTGAAGAAGGATCAAAACCATTATCATCAGAACAAGTTGTCGCATCAAACTCCCTTTCCCTGCAGATGTTCAGAGCAGAACCGGTTCCTTCTTCCGCCGGTCCCTGAACTGAAATTCTCTGCAAGCCTGTAACACCGCCGTACGGGCTGGCCGGACGGCGGCGGTATATCATCTAAATCCTGCACTGAAAACGGCGCTGTATCATTTCCGCATCCATTTTTCCCTCTTCGCTGATGATGTGATCCATCAGGCAGATATCCACCACATCGTTGGAGTGGGAAATTTCCTTGTGCTCGATACCGAAATCGCACACCAGTTCTTCCTTCCGGTGGATATTGTGGTCACAGCATTTCTGATCCGAAAAGGAGAGGGGACTGACAAAGAGATAAACCGGCAGATGGTTGAGATGGGCAATGCTCACGATACCGGCGGTCCCGGTGGAACAGACCACCTTGTCATCCTCGGTGACGGCCAGCGCGCCCAGAAAGAGTTTGGTCGCCTGATCCATAAAATGGACAAAGCTGTATTCCGGAGCGACCACATAGGCAATATCGGCCTCACTGAGCTGTTTCTCCACCTGGTTGGTCTTGAGGGGGTCCTGTTTCAGAAGCAGCACCTTGAAGTCCTTTCCGTCGGCCTTGGCCTTCCGGAGCAGCGTCCCCAGAATGGTACTGACCGAGTGGATAATGATAAAATCCCCGTCCGCCACATGCGTTTTGCCGTTGTCCGAGACCTTTTCGATACTTTCACTGATCCGGGAAAGATTCTTTTCGACTTCGGCAATCAGTGTCTCCCTGATCTCGTCCGGGCTTCTCCCTTCCTGCTGCAGAATCCTGTCAAACCCTTCCTTGCAGTGTTCAAACATGCTGATCAGGGGCGTGATCCGTGGCTTGCTGCAACGGACCGTGTGCAGCAGTCCGCTGATCTGTTCTTTCATATCCTTCACATCCGCGGCTTTGAGCAGCTTCAGCGATTCGATAAAAGAATTGAGGGCGATCTTCGTGGTATACAGACCGCCGTTGATTTCCATATGGTCCCGGAAAAGTTTGAACAGGTTTTCCTGGTCCCTGATCTGTTCCGTATACATGGTTTCTTCACCTCATATCAGTGATCAGTGTTTTGTTGCAATCATGAACAGAATGCTGATGCATTGCTCCCTGCCGATTACAGCACTGCCCAGAGGTAGATCACCAGAAATCCCGACGATGCCAGAAGGGAAATGATCGCCACCGGTACACCGGTTTTCATAAAGTCGAGAAACGTGATTTCCACCCCATGTTTTTTGGCAAT
>JBEPXL010000703.1:0-2442 GCA_041641935.1 Desulfobacteraceae bacterium
CGATCTGCAGAATATGTTTCAGGTAAATATGGTTGTCCTTGAGTCCTTTGCTGTAGGCGGTCCGGACATAGTCCTCGTTCCGGATTTCCAGCACCGCCGACCGGGTGAACCGCACCAGCTGGCCGGTGGTGAACAGGCCCAGGGAAAAGGCGGGCAGGATTACCGAACTGGTGGGCAGTTCCATGCCGAAGAGTTCCCAGGTGTTCCGCCCGAAGGCGGGAAACCAGCGCAGTTCCACGGCAAAAAAGACGATCAGAATCATCGCCAGCCAGAAATTGGGAATGGTCTGCCCGATCAGCCCGGCCCCCCGGGCGATGTAGTCCCAGAAGCTGCCGGGATTGGACCCGCTCAACAGCCCCAGGGGAACCCCGATCAGCAGGGCGATCAGCAGGGCCGCCGAGGCCAGTTCGATGGTGGCGGGCAGCCGCTCCAGAATCAGGTTGATGGCCGGCTGCCGGTGCCGGACCGACACCCCGAAGTCGCCTGTCACCGCGCCGGTGATGAAATCGGCGAACTGGACAAGGACGGGCCGGTTGTATCCCAGTTCCTCCCGGAGCTGCTCGATCTGTTCGGGTGTGGCGTTCCGGGACACCATCAGGGAAACCGGGTCGCCGGTGAGCTGGAGCATCAGAAAGACGATGAGAAGAACACCCAGAAGAATCAGAAGGGACTGTACTGCGCGTGACAATATATAACGTTGCATAATTTTGTTTACCAGTGGTCAAAGATCAGATCCCCCCCCGTTTCCCGCCTGCCGGGGGATGCGGAGTGGATATCCGGCCTTCCATCTTGCCCCTCCCCGGATCGGGGAGGGACGGTTCAGCCGGAAGCGGAACTACTCTTCAATAGAAGTATATTTCAGATAGTAATTCTCTGCGGCACGGGGACGGTAGTCGTTCACCCTGGGGTTGATCGCTTCAAAGGTGACGGGCTGATAGAGATAGATAAACGGCGGGTTTTCATACATATACTGCTGCAGCATTTTATACAGTTCCGCCCGTTTGTCGTTATCCACCGTGTTGCTGATTTTGTCCAGGAGATCCTTTATCTTCGGGTCTGACCATGCGGAGAAGCTGGCTTCCATGCCCCCCAGTGCGCCCTGGAGACGGGGCAGGGCTTCGCCGGTCGGTTCCGCCCAGCTGTCGCCGAAGAGCGGGGGAAGCTGTTTCTTGGCTTCCAGATCCCAGTACTTGCCCGATTCCATCAGCGACAGATCGGTTTCAATGTTGATTGCGCCCAGAAAGCCCTGAATTGCCTCGCAGACCTGTTCAAAATTGGTATACGCACCCGACGGACAGGCAAAGCCGATCTTGAATCCTTTGCCGTAGCCCGCTTCTTCCATCAGTTTCTTCGCCTTTTCCGGATCATAGCCATAGGGTTCCAGACTCTCGTCATAGGCGAAATTGTCCGGTGTCACAAACCCGGTAGTGGGGCGTCCATAGCCGTCAAAGAGGGCGTCGATGATGGCTTCCATATCCACGGCGTAATTCATGGCCTGGCGTACCTTGACGTTTTCCAGCGGGGTTCCCTTGCCGGTGGTCAGATTGTTGAAGGCGATGTAGTAGACCCGGTCCACCGGATATTCCACTACCTTTACATTGGGCATTTCGCGCAGACTGCCGGCCTCTTCGGAGCTGAGCCGGGTGACGATATCCACTTCACCGGTCTGGATCGCCGCCATCCGTGTGGTCGATTCGGGAATCGGCCGGAAGATCAGGTTTTTCAACTTCGGAAGCCCCGGCTCCCAGTAGTCCGGGTTGGCTTCCAGAATGATCCGGTCGCCTTTTTTCCACTCCTTGAAAACAAAGGGGCCTGTTCCCACCGGATGATTCAGGAATTTGTCTTCGCCGACCTTCTGGTGATATTCGGGGGGAACCATGTTCCAGAACTGTGCCATCACCCGCAGCAGAAGCGGCTGGGGGCCGTCGGTCTGTACTTTGACGGTATAGTCGTTCACCTTTTCCACGGATTTCACGATGGTCCATTTGTCTTTCCGCTGCATTTTGTCCTGAATGCCCCGTTTCCAGGAGTATACGACGGAATCCGCATCAAAAGGCTCCCCGTTATGGAATGTTACATCCTCCCGGAGCTTGAAGGTGTAGGTGGCCCCGTCCTCGGAGACCTCCCAGCTTTCGGCCAGAGACGGTACAACCTTACCGGTGTCGTCGATCCAGACAAGGGAGTTGTAGACCTGCCAGGCGACATTGAGGGCATTGGTCTCAGAGCCCATGGGTACATCAATGGCGTTGGGCATGGTGGTGGTGGCGACCCGCAGGGTGCCCGAAGGTTCTGCTGCGGCCGCCGGAGAAGCGAACACCATGCACAACAGGAATATCATCAAAATGATATGGAGTTTCTTCATAATACCTCTGATTCGTGTAGGGGAGCGTTTAAAAATGTACGGGAAGCCCTGTCCGTGCGGCTTCCCGCGATGTTGTCCGT
>JBEPXL010000704.1:0-2437 GCA_041641935.1 Desulfobacteraceae bacterium
ACAAGGGCCAGTACCGTGATCAGGGTGATTCTCTTTTTCATGATTACCTCCGTATGCTTTTTGGTGTTCAGGCTGCCGGGTCTGTTTCGCATCCTTTTGGTGCAACAGTAACCTTCACAGATGAAATGATGACGAAGGTAAAATGAAATGTTCGTGAAAAGTGGAAGAACGGAAATAAAAACCGCTTCCGGAAGGGGAAGCGGGGGGAGATTCAGGAAACCGATAGGGGGAGAAAACAGAAGCAGCGGCGGAACATCAGAATTTGTCCGGCCTACTCCTTCAGGACAGCCTTGTACACACGGAGAAAGTTCCCGCCGAGAATCTTCAGGATATCCTCATCGGAATAGCCTCGCTGAATGAGGGCGGTGGTGAACTGTCCGGTTTCCCCGTGACCGGCAATCACATCCCGGTGTTCAACGGGATGGTGCAGGTTCAAATGGTTTTTCAGATCATCACAGAGGTCGAACCCGAGGCCCACATGATCGACCCCGGCGATCCGGACAATATGGTCCACATGGTCCACCAGATGTTCCGCTGTGGCCCCTGTTCTGCCCTGCTTCGTGAAGACGTCCAGCGCGTTCATGCCGATCACCCCGCCGGTTTTCGCCAGGGCCGCGATCTGTTCATCGGTCAGATTGCGCGGAACCGGAACCAGGGCGCGGCAGTTGGAGTGGGATGCGATCACCGGCCTGCGGGCCACTTCCATCACATCCAGAAAGCCCTCGTCGTTCAGATGGCTTACGTCGATGAACATGCCCAGCTTTTCCGCTTCTTCGATCAGGGCTACACCAAAGGAGGTCACCCCCCCTTTGCGGCCTGCCCGCCCTTCATGGAAAATGCTCCCCTCCCCCGCATAGTTTCTCCGGCTCCAGACCAGGCCGACGCCCCGCACGCCCAGTTCATAGAAAATCCGAAGCAGGCTCAGGTCATTCTGAATCGGGTCCGCCCCCTCCAGGGAAAGGAACAGAGCGATTTCTCCCGCATCCCGCGCGGCCTGCGCCCCGGATACGGACCGGCACAGCCGGAACCGGCCCGGTGTTTCATCCATCTCATGATGAAGGCTGGCGATCTGGTCCAGGGCCTTCCGCAGTCCCATCTCCGGCAGGAAAAAATCATGGATGAAGATGGAGGAGACGATCAGGTCCAGTCCGCCGTTCCGGAATTCCGGCAGAAAATCACGGGCGATTACATTGCGGGCGCCCCGTTCCCGACGGTTGGCGACTTCGTAGGTAAGATCGAAGTGGGCGTCGATGATAAACGCCCGGCGGTGAAGATCGGCGACATGTTCTGCAAGTTGTTTGTCCATGAGGTCAGATTTCCGTGTTTTCATCGGCTGGTGAGAAGAAGTCCCGTCTTGTGCGGACGACAGGAACAGCTAGGGCGATCCAGGCTGTTTTCACTTTCCGGCCATTATACCATGAAGCCCCACAAAATAAAGACCTCCCGCCACAATCAGGGCAGTACAGGGAAGCCACAGGTACCGGTACACCGGGCGCAGGTGGGTTTCAAAATAGTCGTTGGAAAGCAGCAGGCAGAGGTGCAGGGGAGACAGCAGTACCCCGGCAAATCCGCCGACCAGGGCCAGCATCATGTAGGATAGGATCAGGTGGCCTTCGCCGTAGGTGTTGACCAGGGAAATCAGAATGGGAAAAGTCGCGCCGACAAAGGCGATGGTGATCCCGGCCACGCCCCCGACGATGAAGGGCAGAATCACGGTGATGGGCGCAAGGGGAATGCGCCAGTCAATCAGTTCTTTGCTGATGGCGTCCACGGCCCCGCTTTCGTTGAGGGTTCCCTGAAAGATCAGAATACCGGCCACCATGTAAAACATCTGCAGGAGCTTGGGATTGCGGAGGATGGACCAGCGCCGGGCGGCCGGCATGTGATTGGACTGCCAGACCCACGCGATGGCGATGATGAGGGCAATGATGAGCCCCAGTTCCTTGGCTATTGACACGCCGTTCCCTTCCATGAGCCGGGACAGGATCATGCCCAGCCCCAGTCCCAGGATGATCACCATCAGGATCGGGAAAAGCTCCCGGAGAAAGGGTTTTACCGGGGTACGGCGGGACAGCATGTCCGGGGATTCCTCCTCGTCCCGGTTCAGGGCGTCCCGGAGGGGCCAGTATCCGGCTGCCACCGCAACACAGGTGACCGGGAACAGAAACAGCACAAAGACCCAGAGATTGAGCCCTGCCAGTGTGGTGGTCAGCAGCACGCCGGGATAGAGCGGCCACCAGTATTCCCAGATGTGCCGGAACCAGTAGTTGACATAGCTGAGCTGTGCCCCGGAGAGTCCCCGCCGTTCTCCCAGGTTCTTGACCATGGGCGCGGAGAAAATGGCGCCGCCGGGCATGGGCAGCAGGCCGATAATGGCCGGAAAGATGATCAGTTTCAGCCCCGGATGGCGGACCAGTCCCTGAAACCGGTCCAGAAG
>JBEPXL010000705.1:0-2434 GCA_041641935.1 Desulfobacteraceae bacterium
ACTATAATCAGGCTGCAGCGGATTATCAAGAAAAATCGCACCAGTAACAAATCCGGTACGACCGGTGATTGTCAGAAATGGAAGTCTGCCGCTGTGGAAGAGCAGGATTTTCCTCCCCCGGATTACCAGCTTCGACCCATTGTTTTCGGGTATGCAATTTGTAATAAAGGTTTAACGGATGCGACCGTCGCGGAATCCAGTCCAGGCGGTCTGATGGATGACCGGTTAATCAGGAGAGATAACCATGAAAGACCAGAACACGATCAGAACAGGTAACGTCATATTCTTCATTTTTTTTCTGCTGCTGAGCATATTCATCTTTTCTGCAGCGGCACATGCGTTTCTGCCTGTTCCGGATGAGGGGAGTACGGAGGGAACCGGGGATTATACCCCCATCTTCGGCGGCGGCAGCGGTTCAGATGCGTCAGACGAAATTCCCGAATCTCCAGAACTGCAGTTTACACTGACAGGCCGCATCAGTCAGCAGGAGATGGAAGAAAATGTCTTTCCCATTTCTTTTGACCCGACAGGCAAGACGCTGAAACCGAGGCTATCTCTTGCGAATTCCGGAATCAACAGCGGACAGGCTGTGGAGAGCTATGCTGCCATTTTGTATGACGGTCGGTATTTTATCGCCCAGATTGATCATACCGGTCAGTTCGCGTTTGTACCGCTGGACGGCTTCGACGGCGTTATTCCGGGGTATGGTATGGACACGATCACCGGAGATAGCTGGCACTGCCCGGCTTTTGAGGGATTGGGTCTGGATTCGACCTATGTCAGCTATTCTTCTGAAAACAGCATTCATCCCGGTGATGTGATTTTTTATTTCGCCATCGCCCCTGCGGGTGATTTGAGCCGGATCAGGGGTGCGGCCTTCAAGTTTACCCCTTCGTCTCCCTGACATAATATGTTTTTCATTCTGCTCTGACTCCCGGCGCGGAACCATTTCCGCGCCTCTTTTTCTATTTTCTTTTCCTTTCTTCACTACAATTTCTTTCTGTCCGTCTGCAGCTTTCCCTTCTTTCCTGCCTGTAAGCTTTTTGCTGCAGAACAGATGAACGGACCAAATCGAAAAAGAAGGAATATCCTCCCCCGGATTACATTGCTGTACCCATTGTCTTTTTGGATGTAAAGGATTAAATAAACTGTTAACATTCAAAGACTTGATCCGGATCCGCCAGAAGGGGGAAACCATGAAACTACTGAATATCTGCATCTACTTCATCATTGCCTGCATGCTGATTATTCTTTCTCCTGCCACCGGCGTCTTGCAGATGCCGAAGATGGACAGCATGACCTCTGGTTTACAGACAGACAACATGACAATGACCGGTTTTCCGGCACAGACGGCCTACGCCGGGCTGCTGATACAGGCTGTCGGGTATGCCCTGATCTGTACAGTCATCATTCTGCTGATCACGTTTCTGCACAAGAAACTGAAAGATCGGGCCCTGTATTGACCGGGACCGCATCAGCCGTCTGATACATGCCGTTCGTACATTGCATTTCTTCCTGATCATTTCTGCCCGTCCAGTGGCCTTGTCTCCTTTTTCCTTGTCCCCTGCCCCGGATTCTGATAACGCATCTTCGGATTTTACAGAGAAGATGCGTGATGATACCTGAAAAACTGCCACAAGACATCAATGAATACATCACTTCCCTGAAGGCATCGCCCCGCATGGGGGATCAGGTGGTGTACCATACGGTTCTGCCGGACTGCCCGGCAGACTTTGCCGAGCCGCAAATGCCCTGGCCGGAGCCGATCCGTAAACTGATGACGGCATCGGGTTTTTCCCGTCTCTACCGCCATCAGGCCGAAGCCATTGACCGGATTCGCTCGGGCCGTCATGTTCTGACGGCGACCCCGACGGCCAGCGGAAAAACCCTTATCTACAATCTTCCTGTCCTGGAAAAAATCCTCCACAATCCCTCCGCCAGGGCGCTGTACCTTTTTCCCCTGAAAGCCCTGGCCCAGGACCAGTTGCGCACCCTGCGGGAAATGGACGCCCGGACCCCGGCACTGAATGCCACAGCGGCCATATACGACGGCGACACCTCGGCATGGGAACGCAAGAAGATCCGTCAGCGCCCGCCCAATGTGCTGATGACCAACCCGGAGATGCTCCACCTGTCTCTCCTCCCCTTTCACCATACCTGGTCCGATTTTTACACCCATCTGGAGATTGTGGTCGTGGACGAGGTCCATTCCTACCGGGGTGTCATGGGTTCCCACATGGCACAGGTGTTCCGGCGGTTTCTCCGGATATGCGCCCGGTACGGCAAATCCCCGACTTTTGTATTCAGCTCCGCCACCGTCGGCAATCCGGCGGAACTGGCCGAACAGCTGACCGGTCTGACGGTGGATACCATCGCCGAAAGCGGTGCGCCGAAGGGACAGAAACATCTCGTCTTCATGGACCCGGTACAGGGA
>JBEPXL010000706.1:0-2433 GCA_041641935.1 Desulfobacteraceae bacterium
TCTTTCCCAGCTACTCCAGCGGCAATTACGCCTTCCTGTTCGATGACGAGGGATGGATCATTACCCACCCCAAGTTCTGGGATATCCGGGGTTACGACCCGGAGACGGGATATCTGATCGATCCCGCGTCCCCCGCCTACAACGAGGCGGCCATGAAGGCGGGGAAAATCCCCTTCAATCTCATCCATGTCCCCTTCATCCATCCCAACTACCGGCAGATCGCCCTGTCGGTGCTGAAGGGGCAGTCGGGTGTCACGACCACCGCCAGCGTGGGAGAGGTGTCGCGTGTGCTGGCCTACGCGCCCATCCGGTTCAATGCCGGGGAATACCGGAAGACCGGCTTTTTCGGGGGCGTCACCCTGGGCGCCCGGCGGGAAACCTTTCAGGCGGCGGTGGACGAAACCGCCTCCATCATCGAAGGAACCCTGGACCGGACGATCCGGGATTTTATCTTTATCATCCTCTTTACCGGCATTGTCGTCGGCACCCTGGCCCTGGTCCTGGCCCGGAGCTTCAGCCGCCCCATCCAGATGCTGAGTGACAAGGTGAAGGAAGTGGCCACAGGCCATTTCGATGTATCGGTGGATATCCGCAGCGGTGACGAACTGGAATCCCTGGGGCGGAACTTTGAACGGATGGGCGGGCGGCTGGAACAGCAGCGCCGGCGGCTGGTCGAATCCATGCAGGAGCTGCAGACCTCCCGGCAGACGGCGGTCCGGGAGCGGGATTTTATCCGGAGTGTCTTCGCCAATGTGGCCAGCGGCCTCATGGTGGTGAACCGGGACGGCCGCATCACCGCCGTCAACCAGAACACCGCCAGCATTCTGTCCCTGTCATGCCGGGACATGGAGGAACAGCAGGCCGAAACCGCCCTGGCGGACCATCCCGAGCTTCTCGACCGGATCCGGATGACCTTTGACGCCGGAAAAACCGCCAGTGTGGATCTGGAAACCGTCACCCCCGCCGGCCGCCAGTATCTGGAAGTGACCCTGTCACCGCTCCACGCGCCCTCCCCCCCCGATGACCACTCGGTGCTGGTGGTGATCCGGGACGTCACCCGGCGGAAACGGATGGAGCAGCACCTCCGGCGCTCCGACCGGCTCGTCTCCCTGGGAACCCTGGCCGCCGGAATGGCCCATGAAATCCGGAACCCCCTCACGGGTATCAGCCTGATGCTCGACGATCTTCACGACCGGATGGTGGGACGGCAGGAGGATCAGGTACTGATGCAGCGGGCCATGGAAGAGATCGAAAAACTGGAGGGGATCGTCACGGAACTGCTGGAGTTCGCGGCCCGGCCCTCGGAAAACTTTGAACGGGCCGACCTGCAGACGGTGATCCGGAACACCATCTTTCTGATCAAGAAACAGGCCAAACGCCAGAACGTCCTCCTGGTGGAGGAACTGGACCGGGACATGCCCATGCTCTGGATGGACCCGGAAAAAATGAAACAGGCCCTGCTCAATATCATGCTCAATGCCCTCAATGTAATGCCCGGCGGCGGGGAACTCCACATCCTGGCCTTCACCAGACCCGGCCTGGAAATGTTTTCCGGCGGGGGCGGCATCGAGCTGCGCATCTGCGACACGGGACCGGGTGTCAGTCCCGCCGACATGGACTACATTTTCGATCCGTTTTTTACCCGTACCCCCAAAGGCTCCGGCCTGGGCCTGTCCATCACCCACACCATCATCGAGGAACACAGGGGCAAGATCATGGTGGACAGCAAACTGGGCCGGGGGGCCTGCTTTAAAATATTCTTTCCCGCCGGCGAAGAGGACAGCCATGCAGAAAATACTGGTAGTTGACGACGAAGCGATCATCCGGGACAACCTGGAACGGATTCTGTGCGAAGAGAACTATGATGTCACCTCAGTTGCCGACGGAGGGGCGGCCCTGGATGTGCTGGAGGAGATCGATGTGGATGTGGTGCTTCTGGATCTGAACCTGCCGGACATTTCCGGACTGGAGGTGCTTCAGAAGGCCAAGGAGATCGATCCGGACCTGATGGTGATCGTCATCACCGGGTACGCCTCGGTGGAGTCCGCCGTCAAGGCGCTGAAACTGGGAGCGTATGACTACATCAAGAAGCCCTTCAAGGCCGATGTGATCAAGCTGATCGTCCGGCTCGCCCTGGATGCCCAGCGCCTGAAAAAACAGGTGGGCAACCTGGAACGGCGGGTCAAGCCGGTTCCGTCCCAGCTCAACATCATCGCCGAGAGCGACGAGATGAAGAAGATTCTTGCGCAGGTCTCGGAAGTGGCCCGCCACGAAGGGGCGACGGTGCTGATCACCGGCGAAAGCGGTACGGGAAAGCAGGTGGTGGCCCAGTCGATCCATCTGCTGAGTCCGCGCCGGGAAAAGCCGCTGCTGGAAATCAACTGCGCCACCCTGCCGGACAACCTCCTGGAGAGTGAACTGTTCGGGTATGAA
>JBEPXL010000707.1:0-2431 GCA_041641935.1 Desulfobacteraceae bacterium
TGCCGGACCTGAACAAAATCCCCGAACCGGCTGTCGGCCTCCGCCGGATCTGGCGGGCGTTCTACTATTCTCTGGAAGGGCTGAAGCATGGCTTTATTTTTGAACCGGCCTTCCGGCAGGAGGTGTTTCTTCTTGTTGTCCTGATTCCGGCTGCGCTTCTCATTCCTGTCTCATCGATCCTGAAGCTGATTCTCATCGTCAGCAGCTTTGGCGTACTGATTACCGAGCTTCTCAATTCCGCCATTGAATGCCTGGCGGACAGGGACTGCCATGATTTCGATCCCTTCGTGAAGAAGGCAAAGGACATGGGCAGCGCAGCCGTTCTGCTGAGCCTTCTGAATCTGGCGGTCTGCTGGATCTACGCCCTCTACCGGATATTCTCCTGAACCAGCCGCTGCGCGCCCCTTCCCCGCCTGAACCGGAACAGACGCGGATGCTTTCGTTCCATTCTCCCCGAATTCCGCAGGGACATCAGTTTTTCTCTTTTCTCATTCATCCGGGTCACGAGGACAAATCTGCCTCCGGGTACATCTGTCCCCCAGATCGTTCAGAATGATTTCCCGTTCTGCAGGATATTTACTTTCCGGTATATGAATCCTATATTATCTATATCAAAGAAAATCCCAGACCATTATCAGGTAAACCCGACAGGAGACAGAAAAGAGGATATCCAATTGTATTTAGCACGTCACCGAATCAAAGGAAAAACCCATTATTCCATCCGGGAATCCTATTCTGATCAAAACGATACCATGCGGAGCCGTGAACTGGTCTACCTCGGCACGGATCCCACCCAATATATTATCTATCCCGGCGGCAACTCCTTCTATATCGACGAAATGGTGGAAGACCGCATTCAGGACAAGGGGGTGCGCCCGAAAGGCGATGAACTGGAGGATATTTTCTGGCGCTTTGTCCGGCCGGATATTCAGCGGGCCCTGGAACATTTTCGCGGACGAAGCCGGAAGCCCACCGCCAGGCCGGTTCAGATCCGTTCCGGCGATCAGTTTCACCTGTTTGACCGGCGGCGGATGCATTTTCTCCGGTACGGCCAGATGGACCAGGGAAATATCGGGCGTGTGTCCCCGCGACTCTACAAAGCCCTGTGCAGCAAATCCCGGGATGAAATCGAACAGTATTTCATCGATGCCGAAATGATCCTGAAAGCCCATGAGCGGAAGTCCTATGTCTTCGTGATTTTTGATCTGCAGCGTCATTTCGGCGAGTCCTTCGCCAAAACCATGCCCCAGGGGCTTGACCAGAATGTGGTGGATGAATTCTTTCTGAAGGATGTCTGCCGCCTCAACAGCGACAGAAAGTTCTGGACGGACCGGCGGACCGGCGATGTACTGAGCGAATACCTCATCCGCTATGTGCTGATGTTTTTCGACAATGACTACGGCCGGAGCAGCTATCTGGATGACATGATCTTCAACTGGATGAACAGCCGGAGAGACTTCCGTTCCCCGGAGAAACCACGGGTTTCGGTTCAGGAGGCGAGTACTGTCTTCGGGGTAACCGAAACGGAACTGCAGGAAATGTCATGCCGGGAACTGACGCGGCTCTACCGGAAAAAAGCGATGAAACACCATCCGGATACGGGCGGGGATCAGGAACGGTTTGTTGCACTGACGGAAGCGTATCAGGATATGCTTCATAAAAAGAAATAACCCGTTGATCGGAAATATGTGGAGGAAAATACCTTCTTGCGAAATCTGCTGCTCCATCTGACGCTTCTGCTCTGCGTCCTGTCTGTTCCGGCATCCGCCGGCGTTTACGAGGTTCGTGTCTCCGGTGACCGGCTGACGGTTCATGCCGAAAATGCGCCCATTCAGGAAATCCTGCGCCATCTGGCGGCCCAGGGGATTGAGATTCAGGCCGATCCACGGCTCAATCCGGTGGTATCGGCCTCTTTTGAAAACCGGGACATCCAGAAAGGGCTGGAATCCCTCCTGCGCTCCCTCAATCATGTTTTCATCTGGAAGTCCGTCCCCGGCAGCAGGGAAATCCGGCTGGCCGAAATCCAGCTCTTCGACCCGGGATACCGGGACCGGATGGAAAATATCGGGAATCCGGACGGGTTTGACGTCGTCCGGGATACCCGCGACGGAACCCTTTATGTCCGGGACGAGATTCTGCTCCGGGCAAAGCCCGGTGTCTCCGGCGACGCGTTCCGGAAACTGATCCGGGAGGTCGGCGGCACCGTCATCGACGCCAATGCGGTGGGTGTCTACCGGGTCCGCCTGCCCGCCGGAACGGATGTGCCGGCACTCGTGGACAGGATCGCCCGTCACCCCGCCGGGGCCGATGCGGAGCCGAACTATGCCTACCCGGTCAATCTGCCGTACCGGATCATTTCGCCGGACAAGCCGGTGCCGCCGGATCTGCCTCTCTCTCAGGGAATGGTGGACGGCACACCGATCGCCGTTAT
>JBEPXL010000708.1:0-2428 GCA_041641935.1 Desulfobacteraceae bacterium
ACGGCGGGGAAACCCGCGGGTGATTCCGGAGATCCGGCATCTGATCGAGACCACCGATGAATGGTATGTGCAGATGTACGCCTACAAGGCGCTCAGGAGGCTGGGATGGAGACAGACCAGGTCGGACTGACACCAGTTGTCCTGTCGGTACTGGTTCTGATGCTGGCGGAACTGGCGGCGGGTTTTCTCATGCAGATCCAATGGCGGTTTCCGCTGCTGGTGCTGGGGGGGATCCGTCTGGCGGAGATCGTTCTGTTCCTGCTGGTTTTTCGGATATGGGGGAGGGGACCGGCCGATCTCGGACTGGGGCGGGATCAGATCCTGCCGGGACTGATCCGGGGAATCCTCTGGTCGCTTGGGTTCGGCGGCGTCGTGCTGGCCGGATTTGCCCTGCTGTGGCTGACAGGCGTCAATCCGCTGAAACTGCTCCGAACAGGTCTTCCCCGTGATCCGGTGGAAAAAATGCTGCTGTTCACGGTGGGCGGCGTGATCGGGCCTGTGGCGGAAGAACTCTTTTTCCGGGGCGTTCTGTATGGATATTTCCGGCAATGGGGCATATTTGCCGCCCTCTTCCTGAGCAGTATGATATTTGTGCTGGCCCATCCGGTGAACAGTTTTCCGTTTACCCAGCTCGTCGGCGGGCTCCTCTTTGCCCTGGCCTATGAAATCGAGGGAAAGCTGACCACTCCCATTACCATCCACGTACTCGGCAATCTGGCCCTGTTCAGCCTTCCCTTTCTGCAGTGATCCTACATCAGCTTGCGGAGCCGGTCGTATCCTTTCTTGATCTCTTCGGCGACCAGACCGACCGCTGACCCGACATTCCTGGAAGAGCCGACGGCTTCCTTCTGAAGCGCGTCGATCTTGTCCTGGATCGATTCCCACTTTTTTTCCAGGCTTTCCCATTCTGTCTGTGCATCTTTCTGGGCCAGATGCATTTTCAGTTTCAGTTCATCGCGCTGCTGTTTCAGGTTTTCGATAAGGCTTCTGGTGTCCGGCATATTCTTTCTCCTCTGGAGAAGGTCATGAGCACGCCAGCGGCGTACTGCCTGCTGCATGATGCAGAAGGGGCTTTCAGAAAATGGGTGTCACGGGAGCGAAACGGCCCGTGACGGATGATGTCCGGATGCGGATCACCAGACCTCCGGGAAACCGGTATCCACAAAAGCCTTTTCCATCTGGCGCTTGTGTTCCCGCTCCATCGCCGCCAGTTCCCGGAAGATCCGTTTTTTATCCGGATCGGTGCAGCCTTCGGCAAGGTTCTGGTAATGTTTCATGGCCGATTCCTCTTTTTTCATGGCCAGGGCGAAGGCATCCGCCGGTTTCATTTCGGTGGAGAGTTTCTCCGGTGCGTCAAATGTTTCGGCTACCTTGTAGTCCCGTGTTTCATCGAAGGGGAGGTCTTTGGGCATATAGGACTGGAGTTCTTCAAGGGTCTGCTGGTGCTTTTTCTCCTCCGTCACAAAACTGGTGAAGAGTTCTTTCAGATAGGGTTTGTCCATTTTATCCGCCACACTCTGATAAAACTCCTGGGCTTCGATCTCGCCGTTGATGGCTTCTTTGAGAATTTCTTCATATTCTGTCCGTTCCATTCCTCTTCTCCTCTCTGTTTTGCATGTTCTGCGGGATGTTGGCCTGTCTCATATAAACCTAAGCGTAAATTCCGGTAAAAGCAACCGGAAATTCACGATTATCCGTACCGGAAGGCTTCTACGGGATTGAGGCGGGCCGCTTTGCGGGAGGGGTAGAGGGTGGCAAAGAAGCAGATGCCGATGGTGGACAGGGTGATGACGAGAACATCGAGGAACTCGAGGTCCACGGGCAGGGTGGTGAAGAAATAGACATCCCGGGGCAGTTCGATGAACTGGTAGCTGGAGAGGATCAGGCAGAGGAGGAAACCGGCGATCAGACCGAAGAAGGTTCCCACGGTTCCGATGACGAGTCCCTTGTAGACGAATATTTTTTTGATGCTCCAGTCGGTTGCGCCCATTGCTTTGAGGATGGCGATGTCACGGGTTTTTTCCATGACCATCATGATGAGTGTGCTGGCGATGTTGAAGGCGGCCACGATGATGATCAGCACGAGGATGATGAACATGACGGTTTTCTGGAGTTTGAGGGCAGAAAAGAGGTTGTGGTTCATCTGCATCCAGTCCTGGGCCAGATAGGGGAAGCCGAGTCTGTCGACGAGGACTTCACCGATGGCGCGGGCGTTGTAGATGTCCGACACGCGGGCTTCGATGCCGGTGATGCTGCCGGGCATCCGGAGCATTTTCTGGGCCTGGGGCAGTGCCACGTAGGCCAGTGCCTTGTCGAATTCGTAGAGTCCGGAAGAGAAGGTGTCCACCACCTGAAACCGCTGCATGGCGGGCATCATCCCCGCTGAAGAGGAAGCGCCGCCGGGCAGGACGAGGGAGACGAGATGGCC
>JBEPXL010000709.1:0-2428 GCA_041641935.1 Desulfobacteraceae bacterium
AAAATGGATGCTGAGGGTGCGCATGCCGTGGGGAATCGGGTTTTCTCCCCGCTGGGACACAAAATAGGTGTCCAGGGTGTCCGGAGAGGGAATCTGTTCCTGAATCTGCCGGGCTTCTTCGGCGAAGATGGAGTTGAGGGAGGTTTCCGACTCCCGTATCCGTTCATCTTCCACAATGTCCCGGGTGGAGCGGTCCAGCGCCGCCACCAGATCGGTCCAGAAACCGCTGGCGGTTCCACCCCGGTACCAGTGGAACCATTTGTGAAAGGCTTCGGTTTCCATGTCATGGAGACCGGCATCCGACGGATGACTGCCGGACAGGGTATTGTGGAGCAGACGCATCCGGGCCAGGATATTCTTGAGACGGGTTTCCAGGGTCCGGACCACCTGGTCATCCTGATCCGGCAGATGGGCCTGGAGATGTTCATTGACCCGTTCCATCAGGGCGGCGGCGTCTTCGGGCCGGATCGCCTCATACGGGCCGACAAACAGATGCCGGGGAACCCCCGCGTCGGTCAGGTATTTCTGGTGAATGCGGACATTTTCGCCTTCCGGATCGACCCGTTTGTCCCAGTTGAGGGCAAACAGCATCCGGCTCATCAGGTCGATCTCGTCGGGCTGCCGGGAGACCGAATCCCAGAACCGGTGAAAGCTTTCCCCCGGCGACGGCGTGGCGCCGGGACGGCTTGCCACCACCAGCAGGTCCGTCTCTTCGGTGATGGCCGCCAGGGTCAGATCCCGTGCGCGCCGGTTGGGATCATCCACCCCCGGTGTATCGATCCAGCGGAGGTGAGGCGAACCGCCCGCAAAGGGCGCGTAAATCCGGCAGACCCGGGCCGCCGCCAGCCGCGCCAGATGGTGGCCCCGTTCTTCGGCTTCCGGTTCGGCGGCGATCTGTGCCTGCCGGTGGGAAACCCATTCCCCCAGTTCGTTCAGGGGACGGCGGTGAAGGGGCGGACTGTCGAGATACCGGCGGCATTCTCCGAAATGGTGCTGCAGCTGCCGCAGGTCATTCAGAAGTTTGTATGCCGTGGTTCCGCCGGAGACGGTATCCGTCGTCGGCAGGGGCAGGTTCATGAAGGCGGCGGCGGAGGAGGGAAATACGAGCCGTTCCCGCTCCTCCGGGGGCAGTTCCCGGGCCACCGTCTCCAGTGTGGGGCGCAGAACCCGGTCCAGGAACTCTTCCTCGGAATAGAACTGAATATCGAAATCGGACCGGTCGCTGTCGTAGTAGAGTTCACAGGAGACGGCGGTGCACCGTTCGTCAAAGGCGGGCAGCGCCTCGATACCGGTCAGGGACCGGAGAAAGGTGGTTTTGCCCGCCTTTTCCAGACCGGCGATGGAGACGGTGATCAGCCCCTTCCGGAAGCGGTCGTACCGGATCCGGAGCCGTTCTTCCAGTTCGTCCAGGTCGTGCAGAATCCGGCGGAGGTCGTCCTGCGCCCCGGCAGCGTCCGGTGTCTCCAGTCCGCTCAGCCCGGCCAGCGCCGTTTCCACGGCGGTGAGCCGGGCGCGGAATGTACCACAGGCATCCATCATCTCCCGCAGGGCGGGGGCCCGGTTCTGCCGGGCCTGAACAATCTGTTCGCTGATCGTCGGTGGTGTCATAGGCATCCAGAAAGATCGGGTAAAGGTGAACAGCCGTAAATATCTTCTGTCTTCTTAACTCCGAACATAATCATTCCCGGCGACAGTTTCCACCCGCCTCTGCTTCCGGAAATGGTATTATGACCCGGCAAGTTCCTCGATTTTTTCGAGGTTGGCCTGGAGCTTCTGCCGTTTTTCCATCATGCCCCGGTGTTTCTCCTTCACCTTTTCCACCACATCTTCGGGGGCCTTGGTGAGGAAGTCCTCATTGTTGAGCTTTTTGGAGACCCCGGTCAGTTCCTTGTCCAGCTTGCCGATCTCTTTTTCAAGGCGCTGTACCTCCTGATTGAAATCGACAATGCCTTCCAGAGAGACGAATATCGAGGCGTTTTCGATCACTGAAGTCGCCGCCGCCTTCGGACGTTCCCCCGGTTCCTGAACCGTCAGGGAGTTGAGCCGGGCCAGGTCGGTGACGATTTCCCGGTGGTTTTCGATCACCTGCCGGGTGTCCGGGTCCGGGGAATGGACCTGGGCATCCAGATGCAGGGAGGGCTGAATGTTCATTTCGCCGCGAATGTTCCGGATGCCGGTGATGACGGCGATGATCACGTCCATCCAGGCTTCGGCCTGCGGCATTTCGGTGACGTGGGTCAGTTCCGGATTGTCCGCCGGAAACGTGGCCCGCATGATCGAGCCTTCGGTTCCCGGCAGTTTGTGCCAGATTTCCTCGGTCACAAACGGAATAAAGGGATGCAGCAGAATCAGGGTTTCCCGCAGTACCCGCCAGAGGACACTCAGGGTGGCGTTGCGGGCGGTTTCGTCGGTCTTTCCGTGTAAGGTC
>JBEPXL010000710.1:0-2420 GCA_041641935.1 Desulfobacteraceae bacterium
GGATGAGCGAAAAGAACCTGTCAGGGCTTTTCCGCATCGACCGGGCCTACAAAAAACCGGGCATTACGGGCAAAGAGGGCGCCCATCTCGGCCTGGTGATCTGCAAGGAGTTCGTTGAAAAAAGCGGCGGTGAAATCGAAGCCGAAAGCAGGCTGGACGAGGGAAGCACGTTTCGGTTTACCCTGCCGAAAGGGAAAACGGAATAAATGGAAAGGGGGAACCGGCGGCTCAGGAGCGGTGCCGGTTCCCTCCGTGGACAATACGGGTGAGTTCCAGCACCAGCTCCCGCATCCGGTCGGCCTGACCCCGCAGCTCAGAGGCGGCACCGGCGGATTCTTCGGACATGGCCGCCATTCGCTGTACCGCCCCGTTGACCTCCGACATGGCCGCTTCGATCTGTTCGATTCCCCGGGCCTGCTCGTCCGATGCGGCGGCGATTTCCGATACCTTTTCTCCGACCTCCGATGTAATCTCCTTGTTGGTTTCCACCACCTCAAACACCTGCGCGTTCATGCCGGCAGCCTCCCGGATATGGTCATTGGCATTCTGAATCAGCTCCGAGGTGGTGTGGGCGGCTTTGATGGCCCGCATGGCCAGATTCCGGACTTCGCCGGCGACCACGGCAAACCCCGCTCCCGCTTCACCGCTCCGGGCCGCTTCGATGGCGGCATTGAGGGCCAGGAGGTTGGTCTGGAAGGCGATATCGTCGATGGTCCGGACGATGCCCGCGGTCTCTTCGCCCGCCGAAACGGAATGGTCGATGGCCGATCGCATCGCCGTCATCCGGTTGTGGATACCCTCCCGGTTCTCTTTCAACCGGGTGGAGATGATCCCGTTGACCCACTGGGCGTTCTGATCGTTGCCGCGGATGGCGGCGGACAACTCCTCCAGGGAAGAGGCGGTCTCTTCCACCGAGGCGGCCTGTTCGGACGACGTTTCCGCCAGGGACTGGCTGGCCGCCGATACCTGACCGGCGGCGCCATTCACCTGATCCGCTGCCCCGTCGAGGTTCCGAATGATCCGGGTGATGGGCCGGTCCACGCTCCGGGCGAAAAGCAGCGCGGTGGCGACGGAAAGGCCAAGGCAGAGGAGGCAGACCAGCAGAAGCGCCTTTTCGATATCCCGCGCACCGGATACGAACTCGCTGATGTCCTGGGTGACGAAGACCCGCCACCCCGTCAGCTGCGAGGTGTGGAACGCGGCGATCTTGTCCGTATCCTGGAACGTATAATGCGCCACGCCCTCTTCTTCCCTCGCCACCTTCCTGCCCAGGATCTTCATGCCGTCGATCTTGTTCATGTTGGCTTTGAGGATGATCCGCTTGTCGGGGTGTACCAGGGCGATGCCCGCCCGGGAGGTGACAAAGGCATATCCCGTCTCTCCAATCCGGACATCACCGATCGCCTCGACGAGAAAATCCATCTTCAATACGGCCACGATCATCCCGGCGAACCGGCCCTCCTGTGTCCGGATCGGAGCGGCGATAGGGGTGACCAGACCCTCGTCGATCTTGCTGAACACCGGTTCCGATATGGCGATGGATCCCTTTTTGGCCTCTTGGAAATAGGATCGACCGGAGACATCGAAGCCGGTATACCGGCCCTGATTGGCCTCCGCATAGATGTAACCGTCCGGATCGGAAATGAAAAACCCCACGTAATCCGCACTCAGTTTATCGAGTGTCTCCTCGAGTTTTTCGTTCAGGACGGCGATGATGCTGGTCGAAGCCGCCGGGCCTTTATGCAGCACCAGGTCGGCGGCCGCCCGGATAGAGGGTCGGGTCGCCAGGCTCTTGACCATTTTTGATTCCCCATACAAGACGGCATCGATCAGTTTCGCCGCCGTCATGGAAAGGGCCCTGCTCTGGCGAACGGAGACCTCCTCCATATCGGAAGAGGTTCGATGGACCGCATACCCGCCCATCACCATCAGGGGCAGAAGCGCCAGGGCGATGCTGCCCGCCAGCAGTTTTTTTCTCAGAGAAACACCCGTCATTCTATTTCAACTCCTTATATGGCAATACACTGTTGTCGAAGGGCGATTTGCCGCGGCATGTCAATGCCGACCGTAGGACGGTAAATGAAAAGAAGAGATTTGGCAATGGGTGCGTGCGGTTTTTGCGAGGGAACCGGCGTGTTGTTTCCGTGTAACCCTTCCCCGATTTTTTCGTTATGGTATGGATAGACGAGTGACGGAATGGAGGGGAGTGGCCGGAAAAGGGGAGAATGGACGCGGACGCCCGATTTTACAGAGAGCACAAAGACAAGTTGTTCGCCTATCTGATGCGGTTGACCCGGGACTGGTACTGGGCCTGCGACCTTCTCCAGGACAGCTTTGTCCGGTATCTGGAACGGTATCGTAACCGGCCGCCCAGCGTGCCGCTGCTCTACACCATCGCCCGGAACGCGTTTATCGACGGG